>CANRLB010000096.1 GCA_947631365.1 uncultured Bacilli bacterium
AATTTACTATAATTATCTAAAAGTAATCTTCTTGAATACATACTAGGTAAATAACCAATAATAAATAATGTTAATTTATCTTTAAACATATCATTTATATTTTGAATTTCTTTTTTTGTAATATCTGTAGATATAATAACAGAATCTACATATTCTAAATAGATTTTAATTGATTCACTATTGGAATTAAAATGACTTAAATAAAGAATTTTTTCAATTTTTAAATCTTTAATTAATTCTAAAACACCTAAATCGTCAAAAATAATTCCTTTTATTTTTTTTATATTTAAAATTTTTTTTAAATTATCAATTCCTTTATTATCTAAAATACGGTTTATAAAAAGATAACTATCACTTGGTATTTCATCAATAAAAAAAGTATTAGGCATGCCAACGCAAAAATCTTTTAAAGGATATGCAAAATTGATAATACCTAATTTTTGATAAAAATCTCGATCATCTAAATTATTAATTGTTATAATTATTTTATTTTTCATTTTTCCAAGTACTTACAGATAAGCCATCGCCAATATCATAAAATGTTGTATCAAATTCTTCATTATTTTTTAGAAACTCAATATATTCTTCAATTTTACTGACAAGACTTTTTAAATTTTTACTTTCAATTTTATCACTGGCCCCAACATAACCATGAAATTTTAAATTATCTGTTATAATTGCCCCATTTTCTTTCAAAAAATATTTATATTTTTCAAAAAATTTAGTATTTTGAGCTTTAGCACCATCTATAAAAATTAAATCATATTTTATTTCTTCAGATAAATTAACATCTAAAGCATCTTGAAAAACAACATTTATTTTTTTATCTAAGCCACAAGCTTTAACGTTCTTTAAAGCTTCTAGGTATCTTTCTTCATCTCTTTCAATTGTTGTAATAAAACAATCTTCTTTACAACTAGCCATTAAAATAGCTGAATATCCTATTGCAGCCCCAATTTCTAAAACATTTTTGACATTATGATCTTTTATATATTTCATAATAAAGGCAATTGATTTTTTTTCAATTATAGGCACATTCTTTTCTTGTGCATAACTTTCCATTTCTAATATTTTTTCCTTCATTTTTACCACCCATATTTTTCTTGATTTTTTTGATGTTCTTCATATGTTTTTGCAAAATGTAATTTACCATTTTGATCAGCATAGAAATAGATATAATCATCATCACTAGGATTTAAAGCTGCCATGATTGCCTCTCTACCAGGATTACAAATAGGACCTACAGGTAACCCAAGGAAAGAAAGCAATCTAGTATTATAAGGATTATCATTATTAATATCCTCTTGCGTTAATGTTTCTCCTAAATTCTTTTTGACTCCATAATATGTTGTAACATCCATTCCTAAACTCATATTTATATTTAATCTTTTGTAAATTACTTCGCTAACAACTTTTTTATCCTCATTATAAATTGTTTCATTTTCAATAATACTTGCTATGGTTAATATTTCATGATAATTATATTTGCTTTCTTTAAACATAGCACTATAATTATCTAATACTTCTTCCGTTTTAGCAAGTATTTTTTCAATTATAGTTTCAATCGATGAACCTTTAGCTATATAATAAGTATCAGGAAATAAATAACCTTCTAGGGGATAATATATTTTATCATTTAAAATACTTTCATCTAAAAAACTATACTTAGAAATTAAATTATTTAAATATTCTTTATCGCTTAATTTAGCTAATACTTCATCTTTATCAAAGTCACCCAATTCACAAATTTTATCAATATAATCTATAAAACGTTTACCCTCAACTAAAGTTAAACGATATTCTTTTGTAGTCCTTAAATTCTTAAGAATATTAACTAATCCCATATCACGAGATAATTCATAAGAACCAGGATAGACAGTTAAATCTTTATGGGTATAAATATATATAGTTCCGGCAATTTTACTTTTAATTAATTTGCTTTTATATAAATTATTTATTACTTCTTTAATACTTGCTCCATTTCTTACATTAAAAATAACTAAATCTTGACTTTTAAAGCCAGTTAAGCCATAAAAATATAAACTAATAATCGTAACAAGAACAACGATAATACTTATTAAAACAATAACTATCTTCTTCATTATTGAGTTACCTTTTCTAATATTTTTTTAATAAATGCTATTTCATCTAAACTAACTTTTTTTAAATATTCGCCATCAATTATTCCTACATAATTTTTACTAGTAATATAATCTTCATAAACATAATAACATTTATTATTATATTCAATTTTAAATAAAATTTTAAAATTTCTTTCATGACCTTTAGAATTTCTTAATATCATTACTACACATCCTCAAATAAGTTTCTAAAATTATTGATGCCGCAATGGCATCGATTTTATTTTTAGTGCTTTTAATATGTTCATCATGAGAATGAATTATATCTTCCGCACTTTTTGTTGTTAGTCTTTCATCAACTAATACAACCATAATTCCCTCTTTTTCAAGCATATTTTTAAAGTTAAGACTTCTTTTCCCAGCAAAACCAACTGAACCATCCATATTTTTAGGAAATCCTAATATTACTTTACTAACAGAATACTCTTTAATTATTTCTTTAATTTTTTCTAAAGCATATTCATAATCTTCTTTAGAAAAATTAATTACTTTTAAGGGCCTTACTAAAGTATTGGATTTATCAGTAATAGCTACACCTAAACTTTTAATTCCTAAATCTAATCCTAGAATTCGCATTATTTACCTTCATAAGAATTAATTAAAGCTAAGAGAATTTCTTCTCTTTTTAATGATTTAATTTTTTCTCTTGCCCCCTCATAATTAGAAATATAAGCTACATCACCTGTTAAAAGATACCCAACTAATTGATTTTCAGCTTTATATCCTTTTTTTTCTAAAGAATCGATAATTTCATTTAAAGTAATTAAAATTAATTCTTGTCTTAAAGCGGCAACATCAAATATACTTGTTTTATCCATTCAAATTCACCAACACCATTGTATCAAAAGTACTAATCTTTTGCAAGTAAACTAGCCTTTAATATAAAGATGTCTACTATTACCATTATCGATATTTATTAAATAATTAATATTAATTACTTTATTTAAAATTAATAATAAAGCCTTATTATAATTTCTTGGTTGCCACTCTTTATAAAGTAATTTAAATATATTAAAAATTCTTTTAATTGTGAATAAATTACCATCTGTTTTAGTAATAATTTCTTCTAAGACTTGATCATTTATAAAAGATATAAGGCGATAATTAACAATTTCAGCAAATAATAATTTTATCATTTCTAAATCTTTACCATAATTTACTGGTATTAAAGTGTTTCTTTTTTCTAAATTTTCCAAAGCCTGTTTGTTTTGGATAACCGATTTATCCGAAATAGTGGCCACTACTCTAAAATGTTCAAATAAAACTGAATACATTAAACTTTGATAAATATTACTTGATTCTCCAAAAGAATCAAAATTATCAATAATTAAAGTTATTTCTTGATAATTTAAAAAGCGAGATACAAGATCTATAAAATCATTAACTAAAAGCTGAGGATTTAAAAGATATTTTTCATTTATTAAATAATCATCATTTATTCCTAATGTAAATATTTCTTTTAATCTTTTAATCATATAATTAACATAACTATTAAAAAAGATCATATTTTTAATAAATTTATTATAATAAAAAAGCTGAATATTAAAAAGCATTTTTTGAATAACAAGAGCTAAATAATATAGTTTAACTAAGTTAATATCTTGGTAACTTATATAATCAGTATTATTTAAAGTTATATTGATGGTATGTTTTTTATTTTGATCTTCATAATGCTTTAAAACAGTAGATTTACCGGCACCACTTTCGCCAA
>CANRLB010000097.1 GCA_947631365.1 uncultured Bacilli bacterium
AAATGGAAATATAATAGTATCACCAACTGAAGGAGAAAAAACAATCTATGTATATTTAAAAGATAAAGCAAATAATACATCAGAAATAGAAAAAAAGGAAACGATAACCTTAGATACTAATGCGCCATCAATAACATTAAGTGAGAAAGAAGTAACAGAAGATACAATAGTAATAAATGTTAATGCAAGTGATACAAGTGGAATAAAAAGTGTAACATGTAAAGCAATAAAAGATACAAATGAGATTACAGGTAATTATGATAAAAACTCTAATAAATGTACATTTAGTGAATTAGAAGCTGAAACAGAATACAAAATAATTATAGAAGCAACAGATAAATCAGGAAGAAAGAAAACAAGTAATGAATTAAGTATAACAACAAAACAAGCGTTAAGTGAAGGTCAAACAAAAGCCCAAGAGGTTTTAGGAGTAGTACCAGCTGGAATAAGTGATGTTCCCTTAGGAGATATGTATAGATTTGTTGGAGGGTGCAATGCCGCAAAAGGTGGATGTGATGGGAAGGTGAATAACTTCATTTGTTTTGGGTATTCTAATGCAGAAACAGATTGTGTAAAAAAGAATACTGATGGAACAATAAATTTAGATAATGATCATATCTATAGAATAATTGGTATAACACCTGAAGGACAAATGAAATTAATTAAAAATACTATTTTGTGTGAAAGCGGTACGTGCAGGTTTTATTGGAGTGGTTCTTCTTCAAAGGTTAGTTGGCCAAATTCAACAATATTTAAAAGATTAAATGGAACGATTAATGGTACCAGAGCAGGAGAGAGCGGCAATACAAATATATTCGTTAATGCAAATGTCGGAAGTACAGTACAATATTTAAAAGAAGATTCACTTTGGTCTAATATAATAGATAAAGAACATGAATGGTGGTATGGAACTATCCTTTGGTATAATGAAAGGGTAACGAATGCAAATTTGAAGGCAGAGTGGATATATGAAATTGAGACAGGTACACGAGCAACTGGCCAATCTTATGGAAGTATGAGTCAGGTGTGGGATCCGAGTCAAAAGAGACAGGCTGCAATCGGGCTAATGTATATACACGATTTTTACTATTCGTATTCAGCAAGCGGAATCGATTCATCAGAAACCAATTGTCACGATTTATCTGCAGGATGTTTAAACAGCTGGTTAGCGGTGAGCAATAATGGAGTGAAGAATTCTGATACGCCAGAATGGATTATGACGGATGCCGGGTTGGCAGAAGGGGGATACTTTAATTCTTATATGATAAGGTATGCTGGTTATTTAGGTACCGCTGGGCCCGCCTCTGCATTTTTTGTCCGTCCAGTCTTCTACCTAAGGCCATCAGTAACTGTTACTGGTGGTAATGGAACTAGTGGTAATCCATTTATAATAGAGAATGAAATCGAGAAGGAAAACTCGTAAAAACCTTCATAGACTTAATCCTTTGAGAAAGTAGCAATACTTTCTCATTTTATTATGAAATAAATTATGCTATACTTAATATGTGATAGATATGAAAGATAGAATCCTTGAATATTTAGAAGATAAAGATGTAGCTAAGTCATTAAAAGATATTAATGATTATTTAAAATGTGATATTGATTTATTAAAAAATACTTTAATAGAATTAGTAAATGAAGGAATTGTTCATGAAACTAAAAAAGGTAAATATATTTTACTTAAGTATTGTCAAAGTTTAAGAGTAGGTAAAATAGATATTGCTAAAAATGGCTATGGCTTTTTAGAAAATAAAGATTACGATGAAGATATATTTATTAATAAAGATAATTTAAATAATGCAATTGAAGGGGATATTGCTTTAGTTGATTTATTTAAAAGAAATGGTAAAACTGAAGGTAAAGTAATAAAAGTTCTTAAAAGAAGTGTTAATCGTTTGGTTGGTGAAATTCTTTATGTTGGTAATATTCCAACAATTATTTTAGATGATAAAAAATTAGATATTGAAATAGAACTTTTAAATTACTTTAATAATTTGGTAGATGGTCATAAAGTCTTAGTTGAATTAAAAGAACAGATTGGACCTAAAAAATTTAAAGGAATAGTTACTAAAATAATTGGTCATAAAAATGATCCAGATATAGATATTTTAAGTATTGCTTATAAATATAATATTGAGCTAGAATTTAGCGATGAAGTAATGGAAGAAGTTGCTAAAATACCTAGCGAGGTTTTAGATGGTGATCGATTAGGTCGTATTGATTTAACTAAAGAAGAAATATTTACTATTGATGGGGATGATACTAAAGATATAGATGATGCCATTAGTATTAAAGAATTTCCTGATCATTTTGAATTAGGAGTTCATATTGCTGATGTATCATATTATGTTAAAAGAGGGACCAAATTATATGAGGCCGCCTATGAAAGAGGAACATCATCTTACCTTGCTGATCGTGTTTTACCAATGCTTCCTCATGAGCTTTCTAATGGTATATGTTCACTTAATCCGGGAGTTGATAGACTAGCTATAAGTGTTGTTATGAATATTAATTTGGAAGGTAAAGTAACAGATTATGATATATTCCCTTCCATTATTAAAAGTCGTAAACAAATGACTTATAAATGTGTTAATAAAATTCTAGAGGAAAATATTACTCCTGAAGGTTATGAAGAATTTCAAAATAGTTTATTAAAAATGCACAAATTAGCTAAAATTTTAAGAAATAAAATGATTAAAAATGGTTATATAGAATTTGAAATACCAGAAGCTAAGATTATTCAAGATGAAAATGGAAAATGTATTGATGTTGTTAAAAGAGAACAACATGAAGGAGAATTATTAATTGAATGTTTTATGATTATAGCTAATGAAGTAATAGCGACACATATAACAAATATGGATTTACCATTTATTTATCGAATTCATGGTGTACCTAAAAGTGAAAAAATAGATGAGTTTTTAAATCTATTAAAAATATTAAATATTCATGTTAATACAAAAGGAATTGCGGAAAATAGCAAAAAAATGCAAGAATTATTAAATGAATTAAAAGATAATAATAAAAAGGAGATACTTTCTACTTTGCTTTTAAGAAGTATGCAAAAAGCCATTTATAGTCCAAATAATATTGGTCATTTTGGCTTAGGTCTAAAAAATTATACCCATTTTACTTCCCCCATTCGGAGATTTCCTGATACTACAGTTCATGAGCTTTTAAGAACTTATTTATTTAATAAAAATATTAATAATAGTACGATTAAATTTTATAGTGGCATTTTAAATGATATAGCTCTTCACTCATCTGAAAGAGAACAAGCAAGTGTTGATGCCGAAAGAGAAGTTACAGATATGAAAGTAGCGGAATATATGGAATCCCATTTAGGTGAGGAATACGTAGGTGTGATAACATCTGTTACTAATTTTGGCTTTTTTGTAGAACTACCTAATTTAATTGAAGGATTAGTTCATATTAAAAGCCTTCCCGGTTATTATACGTACGTACCAGAACTTTTAGCTCTAGTTGGTGAAGATAAAAAAATAAAATACCAACTGGGAGATTCTGTTAAAATAAAAGTTATTGGGGCAAATAAAGAAGAGAAAACAGTAGATTTCGAGGTCATAGATGGAAGTAGTAAATAGAAAAGCAAAATTTGATTACTTTATTGAAAAGGAAGTAGAGGCTGGTATCCTTTTAACAGGTACGGAAATAAAATCGGTTAGAAAAGGCTCGGTGGACTTAAAAGATACTTATATAAGGATTAAAAATAATGAGGCACTTATAATAAATATGTATATTGCTAAATATGAAGAAGGTAATATTTTTAATCATGATGAAAGAAGAGAAAGAAAATTATTATTACATAAAAAAGAAATTTT
>CANRLB010000098.1 GCA_947631365.1 uncultured Bacilli bacterium
CTTCTGACCTGTTATTATACTATCTATCATTAAAAAATACATAATAACCTGGGGTCACTATGTATTGTATAATATTATTTTTAAATTTATTTTCTAATTAGGGATAAAGTATTTACGAGTCTTTGCCTTAAATTAGCTTCTTCTTCTTGCTCATTGATTAAATCTTCAATATTAGAAGAACTAAAACAATAATCTTCTAAATTAATTCCATATTCTTTAGTAATATCATCTAAAGTGGTATTTTCATTTATTTTAAAATTAAAGCCATTATAATTAAATCTTACTTCGCCTTTATTAACTCTAGCAATTAAAAAGGCATCCATTAATATTCTTAAAAAACTATAATATTTACTAAATTTAAGAAAATGAATTTGATTTTTTGAATCAGAACGATAATCAGCAATAGATAATTGATAATTACTTACCATTTGCTTAAATTCTAAGTGTTTTTTACTAGAGTAAGCTATTTTAAAATCATTTTGGGGATAACCATAATGGCGTTTTTTAAATGCTTCCATAGCTTTTAATATTTTATCTGTATGTTTAAAGAAGATAAAATAATCATTTTCTACATCCCACCAAAATTCATTACCTTTTTTAATTCCTTTTTCAATATATGCTCGTAAATAACAGCTTTCTTGTAAAAAATATTTATTTTCAATAAGGCCAGCAACATATTCTATAATTTTGTCTTTATAGATAATGGGAGCATAAATCTTAAGAGGATTACCAACCTTATCATGATATTTAGTTATAGTATAAACTTGATAAAAATCACCATTAATAGTCATTCTACAAAGTGAGTGAGGTAAAGCCCCAAAATCAAATTCAGCTGAACCCATTAAATTAAAATTTAATATGTCATCAATACCATTTATATCTTCATCTTTAAGATTAGCTACACCTTTTTTAAAATAGCCGCTTTGAATAAGCCAAGGATTTTTAGAAATTAAATTATATCTTTCAGAATCATTCATTAATAAAAGCACTTCTTTCTTTTGCCCATATTCTAACATCAAATATTACTTGAATCAAGTATAATTTATTTTTGATAATTTTCTAAATATTCAATGGCTTCTTTTAAAGTACTAACTCCAACTATTTTAATGTCAAGATTTCTTTTTTCTTTAATGCTCTTGGCTTCCTCTAAATTTTCCATTGGGCAAAAGAAAATATCAGCTTTCTTTTTATTTGCTCCTAAAACTTTATATTTAACTCCTCCAATTTCACCCACATTACCATCACTATCAATAGTTCCTGTACCAACAATATTTAAGCCTTTAGTTAAATCTTTATCAGTTAAAGCATTAAAGATAGCTAGACTCATCATTAAGCCACCACTAGAACCAGATTCATTATTTTTCATTTTAATATCTACATCAATATCAGTTGTAAATTCATAAGAAGTTTTTAAAGCTACTCCTATTTTAAGAGTATTGTCTATATCTTCGTAGATAGTGGCTTCTTTAAACATTTCTTTTTCATCTCTTAATACTTTAACTTTAACTATATCACCAACTTTTAAATCTTTAATTGCCTCTTTAATATCATCGAGTTCATTAATATCTATTTCATTAACTTGTAAGATTATATCGCCAATTTTAATATTAGTGCTCGCCTCATCACTAAGATAAATAACAGTATTAATTGTTTTAGTAATATTAATATTTTTCCCCGCTTCTTTAAAAGCTGCAATTTTAGCATTATCAATACCTTCTTTTAAATAGACTTTACCAATTGCAATAGTGTCTTCATAACTATCGCCATTAGTTATCTCATCTATAGGATATAAATCCCAATCAGGCAAAAGATAGGAAAGTAAAATAAAAGCTGGTGTTCCTTTCATCGCATTAACATAACTCATGGAAAAAGAACCTTTTTCTTCATAATTAGTATCTATTTTAATCCGATTTTTTAAATTAATCGTGCCACCACTGCGATAAATTATAAAAGGTAATTCAAAATAAAAAAGAAATATAATAATAGCTAAACCAATTAAAAATTTATAATTTTCTTTAAAGAATAGTTTTATTTTAGCATATACTTTATTAATCATTTCTAACACCCTAGTTTATTATAGCATATATTGAGGTAATTTATGAACAAACTAAAAAAAATCTTAACAATATTTTGCGTCTTCTTTTTAATCTTTATTTTATTTAAATACAATTATTTATTAAAGCCCTCAGTTATTAATTCACTTATTTTATGGATTAATAAAGTATTTCCTTCATTATTCATTATGTTTATTATTAATGATATTATTATTAACACTAATATGTTAAATGCCCTAGATAATAAAATTAGCCCTTTATTTAATAAAATATTTAATACTAGTGGTAATACATTTTCTTTATTTATCTTATCAATTATAAGTGGCAGTCCTACCAATGCTTATATAATTAATGAATCTTTTAAAAAAGGCCAAATTACCAAAGAAACTTGTGAAAAATTAATGACTTATACTTATTTTTCAAATCCTTTATTTTTATATAATATTTTAATGGGAACTTTTAATAAAAGTATTACTATAAAAATTATTATTTTACATTACTTAGCAAATATTATAATTGGTTTTTTAAAAAGAGGAAAAGTTAAAGAAAAAAAGATTAATATTGAAATAGAGCAAAATAAAGAAAATATTTTATTATTAATACCCAAAAGTATTGCTAAAAGTATTAATACTTTATTAATGATTTTAGGATGTATTACTTTTTATATGATAATTAGCAATATAATAATTAAAATATTTCCTTTTAATAAAACTTTGACTGTTATTTTTAAAGGACTATTAGAAATAACTCAAGGATTAAATATTCTACATACTATAAATAAAAAAAGCATAATAAAAGAGATTATAGCTATTTTTATAATCTCTTTTGGAGGTTTATCTATTCATACCCAAGTTCTATCTTTAATAAATGATAAAAATTTATACAAGCATTATCTTATAGGAAGAATATATCAAGCACTAATTAGTACAAACGCCTATATTATTATTTATATTATTTCTTGTTATATTTGAGTTATTAGAATAAGTAATTTCTAAATTATCAAAATATTCTTGTCTTAATAAAGGAATAAGTATCATTAAATAATAATTATTATTTTCTATATTTTCTTTGTAAGTAAATGATGCACATTTATCAATATGAATATCTTTAGAAAATGCTAAAGTATTTGATAATTGATCATTTTTATAATATTCAAATGTATCAAGATGGGTTTTTAAATAAGTAGTCATATCATTAAAATTAAATTTGATTATTAATTCTTCATTAGTTGATTCATCACTAATACTTAGTAATTCATTTTCTCTTAAATCATTTTGAATTTCTCTTATAAATTTTAATTTATTTAATTCATATTGATAATTACTTTGACTATTTACCTCTTCTTTTTTTACAATATTAATAAGAGAAAATAATAAAGAAGAAACTATCCCAATTAAGATAATGGTCGCAAGCATTTCAATTAATGTAAAACCTTTATTATTCATTTTCATAATATACCTCATCATGAAAATTTTCTTCTTTAATAAAATTTTCTTTAATTCTTATTTTATAATCGTTTAATATTTCTTCGTTATTATGATAGGTATGAATTAAAAACACCATAAATATGAGAAAAATAAGCAAAAAAGAATAAATTAATGTCGTTGATATAAAACCATTCTTTTGCATATCTACCACCCTACCCAACTATAATTATATTGACATTTATCTTTTAAACAAGTTTTATATTCACTAATTAAAATCAGTGATGAAGAAATATTAAATTGAGTTGAGGCTATATATGTTTTAAAAGAATCTTTTATATT
>CANRLB010000099.1 GCA_947631365.1 uncultured Bacilli bacterium
TGAAAGATGATTATAAATTTGAACTTCTTGGGGAAACTCAAGATGACGCCATTGGAGAAGCATTTGATAAAGTAGCAAGGGTAATTGGTTTAAAATATCCAGGTGGCCCAAATATCGAAAAATTAGCTAGAGAAGGAGAAAATACTTATAAACTTCCTAAAATGGCAAATGATGATACTTATAACTTCAGTTACAGTGGCCTTAAAAGTAGTGTTATAAATTTAGTAAATAATGAACGCCAAAGAGGTAATGAAATAAATAAAGCCGATTTGGCTTGTTCATTTCAAACTACAGCAGTTGAAGAACTTACTAGAAAGTTAGAAAAAGCTTTAAAAGAAACTAAAATAAAAAATGTTATTATTGCTGGGGGAGTATCCGCTAATAAATATTTACGGGGAGAAATTCAAAAAGTTTGTGATAGATATAAAGCTCTACTTAATTTGCCAGAATTTATTTATTGCACCGATAATGCTGCGATGATTGGAGCCGCAGCTTATCCACTATATTTAAAAAAAGAATTTGCGGATTTAGATTTAAATGCTTCATCGACATCAAATATTTGTTAATGTTGAAAACTATTAAGTTTTCAACATTTTTCTAATATATGGCATTTTACAAACGAACAAAAATATGCTATAATTTATTTACGGGGTAGTTTGGTTTCGACATGTAAAAACTAGAAATGATTGCAAGTGGTAGGCATACCTTAAATGCACAAAAAAATAAATAACGAAAGTTATGCTTTCGCTCCAACATACGCTTAAAATTAACGCGTAGGAGCACTTTATATAATCTTTGCTTGTAGAGAATATATAAGGTTCATTTATACAAGATATATTATTTTATTTGATTAATGTAAAATAATGAATTAATAATTAATCTTGTTATATAGAAAATGTGTTGGAGTTGTCTATATAATAAAATAAATTCCAACTAAACTTGTAGATATCATTTTATAGATTATATTGGACAGGAGTTCGACTCTCCTCTACTCCACCAAATAGACAATTAACTTGGACTTTTATAGTCCAATTTTTAAAATGCTTAAATTTATGCTATAATTTTTATAGTTTAAATTTGATATATTGTTAATTTTACATATTGATACACAATATGCTTTTAAACGAGGAGACTGAAAATGAAAACAACTATATTAAGACACGCTAAAAGCATCGCAAACGAAAATGGGCTATTTGGAGGAATAACAGACTATGATTTATCTAAAGATGGTTTAATTCAAGCTGAAAACTTGGCTACTAGATTAAATGATTTTAACATAGATGCTATTTATTCTTCACCTTTAAAAAGAGCAATAAAAACTATAGAACCAACTGCAAAGGCAAAAGAATTAAAAATAGACATTATAGATGATTTACGGGAAATGAATGTTGGAACTTGGGAAAATAGATTACGTGATGATTTAAGAAAAGAATATCCAAAGGAAAATAAATATATTGATAAGACTAGTTTTTACTGTGGTATGATAGGGCAAGAGGAAACAATTGATGTTGCCAATAGAATGTTTAATTGCATAAAGGATTTAGCTCAAAAAAATATTAATAAAACAATTATTGTTACTTCTCATCTAGTAGCAATAAGAGCATTTTTATGTAAAATATTAGAGATTCCATTTGAGCAAACTAAAGAAAAAATTGGAACATTAAGAAATACTAGTATAACAAAAATAATATATGATCATAATAAACAAGCATTTGATGTAATAAAAATTGATGATATATCTTAAAAATTATCATACTCCTTAGGTATAAATATTTCACTCGGGCTTTTAGAGTTAGAGTTTTAATATTCAATAATTTATGATAAACTTATATATAAAGTTTTATAATCTAAATATTTTAAAGGAGGGTTTACATGGATAAAGAAATATTAAAATCAGAAATTAATGTAAAAAATAATAAAATTAACGTAATGAGAATAGGGAATAAAGAATATATTTCTCTTACCGATTTAGCTAGATTACAGATACTGAAGAGCCAAAAGTCCCAATTCAAACCTGGATGCGTAATAAAGATGTTATTGCTTATTTAGGGTTGTGGGAAAAATTAAATAATGAAAATTTCAAAGGTGTCGAATTTACGACCTTTGAATCTTTGGCTGGTAAAAATAGTTTTTATATGTCTCCACAAAAATGGATAAAAGAAACCAATGCAATCGGAATAATTTCTAAATCAGGTAATAATGGTGGAACGTATGCTTGTAGTGATATAGCTTTAGAATTTGCAAGTTGGCTATCTCCCGAATTTAAATTATATGTCATACAAGAATTTGAAAGACTAAAAAGAAATGAGGCATATCAATACAAAGGAAGATCTATTATTTACAATTATTTGTATAGCAAATGATCAAAATATCTCTTTATCAGAAGCACATGAACGAAAATTAGCAAAACTTTATAATAGGGATAATAATCGTTATAAAAAGAAGTGTTAGTGACTAATCTTACCATAGAAACAAAATGCTATAAGCTTTAGATTTTTATAAAAAGTAATATATCTTTAAAAAAATTAGGAGGTAAATAATGGATAAAAATTTAGTACCAGAAAGTGTATTAGAATATGGATTTGATTTTGACTGGGATGAAAAAGATGTATGGAATTTAGACTATCCTGTTCAAGAAATTTGTATAGATGTTTTAGAATGGCATTTTGATGTGCCATTTTGGAATTGGAAAGATAAATGGTATGTGCTAAAGCCAAGAGATGTAATGAATAATCCAGAAAAATATAAATCTGAATATGACAGAATAATGAATTCTGACATATCATATCCAATCGATATTATGGCAAATAAAGAGCGGTTAGTAATTTTAGACGGTTTACATAGATTAGTAAAATATAAAATATTAGGATATGATAAAATTAAAGTTAGAATTATACCTAGAAGTGAAATACCTAACATAAACATTTCTAAATAATTTTATTAAAACAAAAAATGCTACAAAACGTTTTTTATATCTTTTTGTAGCTATTCTATTGTCTATTTAGTAAAGTAACGTTATCATTTTTATCTAAAGAAAGTAAAGCAACATTATTAAGAGCAACGTTATTACTTTTTAAATATTTAGTAACCCAGGCTTTAGTTTTTTTAACTTTTTTGAGTTCATCTTCATTAATATTGCCATCAACTATAATTAAATGCGTTAACGTTTGTTTTTTACTATTTTTTTGAATATTATTTTTTAAGTCATTACTCGTAAGGGGTTGAGAACTTCCTTTTAAAAGAATTGATATATCACCGGATGGCTCTAAAATAGCAGAATCAAGATCGTTAACATCAAAACATCCTTTTAAACGACATCCTTCTAAAACTTTTGTGACACTTAATTTGGCTTTTTCTAAATTTTGATAATTAAAATTATTATTTTCAAATAATATTAAAGGTTCACCATCCATTATTTCTTCTACTGTATGACTATGATAAGAAAGAAGAGAAGTTACATAACCAATAATAGCAAATACGACTAGGGCAATAATACCATCATATATTGGGGTATCTAAACTAATTATAGAATCAGCAGCGATTGAACCAAGGGTAATACTTAAAACATAATCATACAAAGTTAAATTTTTTATTTGCTTTTTACCGAGTAATTTAACTATTAAAAATAATACTATAAACATAACAATAGCTCTAATAACAATTTCCATCTAATCACCTAAAATTAATATTGACAAACTTTGAAAAAATATAACATTTAATTTATTAATAAATTATGGTAAAATAACTCTAAGAGGTGGATTATGAGAGAATTAAAATTAAAAAAATGTTTAAGTTGTGGAGCTTTAGT
>CANRLB010000100.1 GCA_947631365.1 uncultured Bacilli bacterium
CAGCCCTTTCGTACTTATAATATACGATATAATAAACATTTTTGCAAGTATTTTTTATAATTTTTTTAAAATATTACTCTTTCGACAAAATATGACAATTATTTTAATAGAAGTATTATATAATAGCTTCTTTGAAGGAGACCTTATGTTAACAACATGTGAAAATTATTATATAGATATAACAAAAAATTATATTAATAAAAAAGTTAAAAAAAGAAAAAGAATTGAAATTTTAGAATATTATCAATTAAATGAAAAAAAATATTTTATTGATGGAAGACATGTAAAAATAGATGTTAAGGAAAAAGAATTATTAATAGCTAAATATTTAAAAGATACATTTGGTGGAGTGATTTATTTAGTGCCAAAAGTTGATGAGCCTAGTTTTATTAAAACTCCCGACTTTTACTGGCGAGGGGAATATTGGGATTTAAAAGAAATACTCGGAAATGGCAAAAATAATATAGGGAATAAAGTTAAAAATTCCAAAGGCCAAACTAAAAATTATATTTTAGATAATTCAAAATTAGTGATGAGTAATGAAGAAGCAATTAATCAAATAAAACATATATATCGCGATAAAGAAAGAAATTGGGTAGATAAAATTATTTTAATCGAAAATAAAAAAATAATCAAAGTTTTTAAAAGAAACAAAAAAGAATGATAGCAAAGAAGATACTAATCATTCTTTTATTTTTATTTATTTGGGTCAACTAATATTTTAATTGAATTAGAAACACCACTTGTAAGTTCTTCATAACATGCTTGAACATCTTCTAAAGTGACTATTTTAGAAACAAATTTTAAAACATCTATTTCTTTATTAGCAATCATACTAATACATTTAGCAAATTCATCTTTTTTATAAGCAATAGCTCCAATTACAGTAACTTCTTTCATAACTGCATCTATACTATTAAAGTTAATTGGTAACATAGATACTCCAACTAAAATAACTCTCCCACCAGCTGCAACTAGGCTCATAGCACTATTAACGGCAGGACTATTACCACAACATTCTAAAACTTTATCAAAATGTCCCGCGTATTCTTTCATGGCATTTTCGTCTTTAGCATTAAGCCATTTATCAGCAACGCCAAGTTTTACTGCTGCCTCTCCTCTTTTTTCATTAGTTTCTGAAATTACGACATTGCTTGCACCACTTTTTTTAGCAAACATGGCACACATTAAACCAATAATACCGGCCCCAATAACTAAAACTTCATCACCAACATCAATATTAGCTAAATTATTAGCGTGGTATCCTACTGCAGTTGGTTCAACCAAAGCTCCTTCTTCATCGCTCATATTATCAGGTAATTTAAAGACCATATCACTACGAACACTAAGCATTGGGGCAAGTCCTCCAGGATTTTCTAGGGAAAGGCCACTTGCATAAGTCCAAGTTTCAGGGCAATAATGAATATTACCAGAAAGACAAGCATCACAATGACCACAGGGAGAAATAGGTAGTGCTGTTACTCGATCACCTACTTTTAAATCTTCTCTTCCACCATTATCTATAACTGTTCCTGAATATTCATGACCCATGACTAATCCTACGGGACCACCAAGTTCAAAATAATGTAAGTCAGAACCACATATACCAGTTTTAGCTACTTTAATTAATACTTTACCACTCTCTTTTTGAGGCTCTAATCCATCTTTAATTTCAAATTCTCTAACCCCTTTAATTGCTACACTTTTCATATAATCCTCCTAGAATTATTATACCAAATTGCTTATATTTTATAAAAAGAAAAAGGTAATACTTGACATTACCTAACATTATTTAAGTAAAATATCTATATCTACATCTCCATTAATGCCATCAATTTGCCCATCATTAGCAAGTTGCCAAATTAAATAATCACCCTTATAAGATGTTTTATCAGTATAATGAGCAAGCCACACATTTACAAAATCTTCCCAAATAGTTTCTAAATAAAATTTACTACCATACATCATACCTGTATAACCATTACTTTCAATTTTTTTAATAAATGCTCTAGCAATTTCGTTAACTTCATGAAAGCTAATTTTAAAATTATTCCATTTGGACCAATTTTCCCAATCAAAAGCAATAGGCAAATCTAATTTTTCTTTATCTAAAGTATTAATAACCCATTTAGCTTGATCTAGTGATTCTTTAATATCTTTGGCTTGACTATTAAAATAAACTCCCACAAGCAAATTTTCATCTTTAGCTCTTTTGATATTTTCTTTAAAATAAGGATCAATAATAATTTCTCCATTAATCCCATTTTGATACCCTATTCTAATCATAACAAATTTTGCTCCAGCATTCTTAACTTTATTAAAATCTACTTCACCTTGCCATTTAGAAATATCTATTCCAATCAAATTATTACTATCTTTATAATTTTCTAAAATATCACTAAATAAAGTCTTTTCTTTTACCGAACTATCATTATTATTTCCATTATTTTTAGAATTATCTTTAACATTTAAAGTAACATTAACCTTTTTTACATTTTTACTACTATCAGATAAATAATACTCTAGTTGATATTTACCTTCTTTGTTTAAATCTACTTCTCCTTTAATTTCACATTTTACATTACCACTATAATTATCACCATAAGTAATTAAATTACATAAATCTCCATCATATCCTATATTCACTGTTTTACTTGTACCACTAAAAACTAAAGGAGGTTCTTGATCAACTATATTTAATTTAAAGTTATAAACATAATTCTTATTATTTTTCAAATAATTAATACTATATTCTTTTATTCCTAACTTGTTAGTATCTATTTGATAATTATCACTTATTATTTTATAATTACTATTATTTATAATAATATCATTTATAAATACTTTACTATAAACATCAATATTATTATCTTTTATTTTAAAGTAATCAACATTATTATCTTCATATATTTTTTCTTGACAACCAGTAATTAGAAAACTAATTAAAATAATTATTAAAAATTTCATTATTTTCCTCCTAAATAAATTAAAAGATGCTTAATGCATCTTATAAATATTCAACTATTTTAATATTATTCTTTAATTTCTCAATTAAGTCATCTGGTTCATATTTTGCAAATATATCTATAAAATTACTATGATCCATTAAAAACATATCATAATATTCTAAAAATATTTGTTGATAATTAGTAACACCTAATTCTTTTAAATAATTAATATTTTCACAAACCAATTTTTTATTTGCCTTAACAAGATTAATAAGTTTTTTAGGAGAGTTATTTAAAAATTCTGCTATGTCTTCTTTATTAAAATTATACTTTTCTAAAAATTTCATTTTTACCTCCCAAATCCTTTATTTTGAGATTCATCATAAACTTCAGGTTCTATATCAGCAAAACTAATCTCACTAATCGCCCCATCTTCTCTTAGTGAATCTAATTCTTTTAGTTGATCTTGAAGTCCTAATAAAGATTCTCTAATTTCATCATAAGATCTTGTCTTATTTAAAGAATCATTATCATCACTTTTAATAGTTGTAAAAGTATTTTCTTCAAGTCCTGTATCAACACTAATCGTATCGTTTACTGGTATACTATCTGAAAGTTGAGAAAAACTTTCATTTAAACTAACGTCTGCACTAGGCTTATGAACGGCTTTTTGAAATGCTTGTTCACTAAAAATTATATCCTTATACTTCTTCATAATATTTTATCCCCACTTGTGTACAATATTT
>CANRLB010000101.1 GCA_947631365.1 uncultured Bacilli bacterium
GGCCTAGATCCTGTTGCTCGTAGTGAAATTATTGATATATTTCAAGAATTTATTCAAAATTCTGAATGTTCTATTTTATTTTCTACTCATATTACCAGTGATTTAGAACATATTGCGGATTATATAACGTTTATTAATAATGGGCAAATTATTTTATCAGAAACGAAAGATGAAATTTTAGAGCAATATGCTCTTGTTAAATGTCGTAAAGATGAATTTGAAAAGATTAATAAAAATGATTATTTAAAATATAAAAAGAATGTTTATGATTATGAAGTTTTAATAGCTAATAAAAATGAATTTAAAAAGAAATATGATATTAAAGTTATTGATAAAATAACTTTAGATGATTTAATGGTTTTAATGATTAAGGGGGAAGAATAATGCTAGGTTTTATTAAAAAAGATTTATTAATGATTAAAAGTAATTGGAAATTTTTAGCAATATTATTTATTGTTTATATATTTATGTCTTTTTCTAATCAAATGGATATTTCTTTTATCTTACCATATATGTCCGTAATGGTCATGATTTCAACATTTAGTTATGATACTTTAAATAAATGGGATAATTATGCTACTGCACTCCCTAATGGTCGTAAGAATTTAGTAAAAGCAAAATATGTAGCAACTGTTTTTGTTATTATTCTTATCACCTTCTTAACCACCATTCTTTCAATATTAGCGTCTTTTCTTCATCATGATCACGTTAATTTTAATATGTTATTAGTTACTATTATAAGTAGTATTTTTGCGACACTTTTAGTTCAATTTATAATGTATCCTATTATTTATAAATTAGGAATTGAAAAAGCAAGAATTGCGATATTTGTTCTTATATTTGGCCTTGTTATAATGGGAGGCATCATTATAAATTGTTTTGATTTATCTTTTATTGGTAAATATTTAAATGTTATTAGTGATTATCTATTAATTATTATAATATTACTAACGATTATTTTTTATTTTATTTCTTATTATATATCTTTAAAAATTATGATGAAAAAAGAATATTAATTATGGTTCATTATTAAACTTTTTAAATTCTTTTATTTTTAGTATAATATTTTTGTAGTGGAGTAATTATGAAAAAAAATAAAAAATTTTTAAAATTCTTAATATCTTTATATCAACCTGTTAAATTATTATCATGTGTGATGATTATCTCAATGATTATTTCCCAAGTTTTTGATTTATTAAAAAATTATATTATTAAAGATATTATTGATTTACCTAATAATCCTAATTTTCAAATAACAGATTTATATAAAATTAGTGCTTTTCTAATATTAACAATTTTATTAGTTTTTACTTTCCGTTATATTTCCAATATTATAAGAACTATAACAATTGTTAAAAAACAAACCCCACATATATCAGAATCTTTATTTAGTAATTTAAGTAAAAAAATTATGCATTCTTTGTAGATAATTTTAGTGGTAAAATTTCCTCAGCAATTAATCAAGTAAGTAATGAAATAATTGATTTAAATGCTAGAATAACAATAGGATTTGTTTCTTTATTAACATCAATGATAAGTAGTTTAATTATATTGTTTACTATTAATATTCCTATTTTTATAGTTGCGTTAATTTTATTTTCAGGAATTATTATAACTAGATCTATTTATTTTACCAAAAAATATTTACCATTAATAAAAACTAGTCAAGAATATAATATTGAATATAGTGGTATTTTAAATGATGCTGTTTTAAACTTTACTTCACTAAAAGTTTATAGTGCGGTTGATAATTTTTCACATACTTTAAAAAAGAAAAGAGAAGAAGCTAATGTTTATCGTAATGAAGCCTCTAAAAGAGAGTTTACTTATGGGGCTATAGCTAATTTAATTTATTTAATTGTTTTTGCGATTTTATTAGTTTATGCTATTAAACTATATAGTAATAATTTAATGTCACTTGGTAATTTTGTCTTTTTTATTAATGCCATGGTATCTTTAAAAGCCTCTTCCACTGATTTTACTTGGTCTTATATTAAAATTGGTGAAATCTTAGTTAGACTTAAAAATAGCTATGAATTATTATATGAAGATTATAATTATGATGATGATTATAAAGATGAAATAGTTGTTAATAAAGGCCAAATTAATTTTGATAATGTTAATTTTAAATATACAAATAATTATGTTTTAAAGAATTTTAATTTAGAAATAAAGAGTCAAGAAAAAGTTGGGATAATTGGTGTAAGTGGCAGTGGTAAAACAACATTAGTTAATTTGCTTTTTAAATTTTATAATCCTGAAAGTGGGCGAATTTTAATTGATGGTCAAGATATTGCTGATTATAGTACGAAATCTATTTATAAAGTTTTAACTTATGTGCCCCAAGAAACAATTCTTATGCATGCCTCAATTTTAGATAATATTAAAATTGCGAAGATGGATGCTAGTTATGATGAAATAGTTAAAGCTTGTAAAAGAGCCGAATTACATGATTTTATTGAGACTCTTCCCCAAAAATATGAGACGATTGTTGGTGAAAGAGGTATTAAGTTATCGGGAGGCCAAAGACAAAGAATTGCTTTAGCAAGAATTTTTTTGAAAGATGCTAAAATAGTTATTTTTGATGAAGCCACAAGTAGTCTTGATAATAATACAGAATTTAAAATACAACAAAATATTAACAAATATTTTAAAAAAGAAACTATAATTTGTATTGCCCACCGTTTATCAACTTTAAAAGAAATGGATTATATTGTAGTTATGGATAATGGCTTTATTATTGATGTTGGCACTCCTAAAGAAATAATACCTAAATATGACAAAGTTGATTTTAAAAGTGAAACTTAATAAAATGCAACTAATAAGGGACATAATGTAACTTAAATTATATAGATTAATTGATTTTGAGGTGCTATAATAAATAAGTGTTAAGTTGTTGGAGGCAGTCATGTATAATGTAGTAGATTATTTAGAAGAATCTTTAAAAAAATACAAAGATAAAATAGCAATTATTGAAGAAAATCAAAAAATTACTTATAATGAACTAGCTCTTTTTAGTAAAAAGATTGGTAGTTATATTGGCGGTATTATATTTAATGAACCTGTTATTATTTTCATGGATAAAGGAATAGATGCTCTTACTTCTTTTTTAGGGGTTATCTATGGTGGCTCTTATTATACTTTAATAAATCCAGAACTTCCTTTAACAAGAATTAATAATATTAAAGAAACACTTAATTCTAAAATAGTTATTACTAATGATGAATATTATGACTTAGCCAAAAGTTATTTTAGCGATTTAGAAATAAAAAATATTAATGATTTAAAAAACGAAGAAATAAATGAAGAAATATTAAAAGATTGTTATAAAAGACATATTGATACTGATCCTTTATATGTTAATTTTACATCAGGTTCGACTGGTATTCCTAAAGGGGTTGTAATATCTCATCGCTCAGTTATTGATTTTATTAATATTTTTACTAATTTATTTAATTTTCAGGAAAATGATATTATTGCTAATCAAGCTCCCTTTGATTTTGATGTTTCTGTTAAAGATATTTATTCTTCTTTAAAAGTGGGAGCAACTTTAGTTATTGTTCCTAAAAAATATTTTTCTAATCC
>CANRLB010000102.1 GCA_947631365.1 uncultured Bacilli bacterium
ATATGTTTATTCTTTTTAAAAATCTTATCATATAGTTTTAAATAACTTTCATGCGTAAATCTATTTCTTTCATCTCTTCTTTTGGGCCATGGCTCAGAAAAAGTTAAGTATATAGTCGTAATTTCTTTACCAAAAATCTTATCGATATCTCTCGCATCAGCATTAATTAGTTTTAAATTATTTAATTTAGTATTTTGTAATCTTTCAGTAGCCATAACCATTTGCGATGCATATAATTCTAAACCAATAAAATTCTTATCAGGGTATTCTTTCGCCATATTAATGATAAAGTCACCGCGACCCATCCCAAGTTCTAGACAAATAGGATTATTATTACCAAATAAATCATGCCATTTATTTTTATATTTGGTAGGATTTTTAACTAAATAGGGACTTTTGGCAATAATGGCATCAGCATTTTTAATTACATTATATTCCATAAGTATCACTTCCACATTTATTTTATCATAAAATTATAAAATAATTAACTAAATTAATAATGAATATTATCCATAAATAAAATATCTCATAGTGTAACAATTATCTTTCAAAATAAAAAAATGAATAATTGAATAAAAGACTAAACATAAAAATTTTCAAAAATCATTTTTATTCTCTTGACTCGCGGGGGGGGTATATTATAATTATTTTATAATAAAAGGAGAGTACAATGATAGAGAAAATAACTAAATATAAAAAGTATATTATATTTATAACAATAATGCTAGTATTAGCTATTTTATTTATGAATATAAAATATTTATTACCCAAGAAATATGAAGAATTACCAGAAGTAAAGTTAAGAGATATAAAGAGTAATAAATCATTTGCTATAATGGTGCAAAATGGTGATAGTTATGAAGAATACACAACTGAAGATAATACATGGCCAGGATCAGATTATGTATTTAAAGAAGCAAAATGTACAGATAATAATGGAGCAATGGTTGATGATGCCATTACTTTTGCTGATGGAAAAGCAACATTAACAGCTGATCAAACAGTTTATTGTACATTGTATTTTGATGAGAAACCTGATCCAACAAAAGATTTAAGAGCAAAAGATCCAAGTGGTAATTTATCAACAGATTTACAGGGTGGAATGTATAGATATCAAGGAACAGATAACGTACCAAATTGGATATGTTTTGGAACAAGAGATGCAGATACATGTAAAAGTGATCCAGATGGAATAGATAAATATATGTATCGAATAATAGGTATAACTGAAGAAGGACAAATGTACTTATTAAAAGAAACGTATTTAAAAGAAGGAAGTGGAACATCGTTTACATGGAATGATAAGTACTATACATCAGGAGAATATGCATATACTTGTGATGATAAAGTTTGCCCAGAATGGAATACAAGCCTGTTGTTTAAAAGAATAAATGGAACAAGTAATGGAACAACCAAAGGGACAGGAACATCAAGTAATAAAGCTGATACAGATATCTTTGTAGATAGTACCCAATATGAATATTTAAAATCAGGTGATAGTAATAGTGGTAGTAGTGCAAGTGAATGGTATAATTTAATCGCAAATCATGAATGGATGTATGGAGATACAAAAAATACAACAAGTTCAGTAATATATAATGGAAAAAATATGTATGATATCGAAACTGGACAAACAGAAACAACCCATTATGTAGGAACAGATGGAAGTAATGAACAACAAACGTATACATGGAGTCAAAAAGTAAGTGCAAAAATAAGTTTAATGTACCTACATGATGTAGCATATGCATATGCAAATTGTAGTAGTGATGAATGTAGTTCAAGAGGAAATCCTGGAAGTGCAACAAATGTCAAAAATAGTTGGATACATTTCCAAAAAGATGGATATAACTCATCGCCTACTTATGAATGGTTAAGCACTCGCTTGGGTATCGATAGTTCGAGTTACGCGGATGTCCGCGCGCGGTATGTGCATAGTAGTGGCGACCTGGGCAACAGCAACGGCTTGTATGGTCCGTACGGCGTGCGGCCTGTCTTCTATCTTGAGTCAAGTGCAAAGATAGCTAGTGGTGATGGCACTAAATCTGATCCATTTATATTATCTTTTTAAGGAACGTTTTGTTCCTTTTTATTTAATTTTATTTAATTTAATATTTCATAATTATAAAACCTATGATATAATTTTTAATAGATAATAGGAGTTATGTGTGATGAAAAAGTTTTTAACTAGTTTAATTTTATTTGTTTTATTATTAATGCCTAATGTAAGTAAGGCTGCAATTACTTGTAGTACTGATAAGCATAGTGCTGAAGCTAGTATTAATAAGGATAAAATTAAAGTTGGGGAAACTGCCCAAATTACAGTTAAAAGTGATGATAAATATCAAGTAGAATACAAAATAGCTCCTAAAGATTTTGCTGAAATTAATGACAGTGGTCTTATTAAAGCTTTAAAAGATGGAAATATAAAAATAAATTTAACGATAAATTATTTAACTGATAGTGATGAAATAGATGATACTTGTAAAATATCTATACCTTTAGATATTCTATCAAGTGATTCTTCATTAAAAAGACTTAATATAGAAGAATTTGATATTAGTTCAATTTTTAGTAGTACTAAGTATGATTATGAAGTTAAATTACCTTATAAATATGAAAAGATAAATATAATAGCTGAGGCAAATAGTGGTACTGCTAAAATAACGGGTGATGGACGAAGATATTTAAATGAAGGAAAAAATGATTATAGCATTGTTGTAACAGCATCGGATGGAACATCTACTACTTATAAAATAAATATTATAAGACAAGAAGCTAATGATGATGCTTCCTTACAAAGTTTGGATGTTAAGGGTTTAACTTTAAATCCTAAATTTAAAAGTAATATTTTTCATTATGAAATAGATACATCAGAAGATATTGAACAAATTACTATTGATGCTAAACCAACTTATGAATATGCTAAAATTTATGGCATTGGAACATATGCCCTTGCAACAGGTAAAAATAATTACTATATTAAAGTAGTTGCGGAAAATGGTAGTGAAGTTAAATATGAATTAGTAATTAATAAGAATTATGGTTCTAGCTATCTTAAAGATTTAAAAGTAGAAAATTATTCATTATCACCTAGTTTTAACAAAGAAACATATACTTATAAATTAACCGTTAAAAGTGATGTTGATTCTATAGATATTAAACCTATAGCTAATGATAATGATCAATTAGAAATAGTAGGTAATGAAAATTTAAAAACTGGTGATAACGAAGTATTAATAAGAGTAACCGGTAATGATAAAAAAACTACTACATATAAAATAATTGTAAATAAGTTAACTAAAGAAAAAGAAGTTATTATAAAGAAAAAGAATACATTAGTTACTGTTTTGTTTATTATTTTTGTAATTTCTATAATTATAATGGCAAGTTGTATTGCAATATTTCTTAAAAGAAATTATAAATTTAAGAAACCTTTAAAATTAAATAAAAAGTCTAAAAAGAGTAAGAAGAAAAATAAAAAAAGGTGATATATAATGTTTGGAAAAATACTTTATATAAGTGATAATATTGCTCATGTTGAAAATAAAATGAGTAGAGAAGTA
>CANRLB010000103.1 GCA_947631365.1 uncultured Bacilli bacterium
CTAGACTTAGGATCTAGTGGATATATCCGTGGGGGTTCAAGTCCCTTCAGGTGCACCAGATTGATAGGAAACTCGGAAAATTCGAGTAAAAATTAAAAACTACTCTCAAATTAAATTGAAAGTAGTTTTATTTTGTCAATTTAGAAAACACACTTGCATATTGGCAATCAATATGTGTATATATTATTTTTTGTATTATCTTGTTTTACTTTTAGAAATAGGTTCATAAGATACGTACTCACCATTTTTATCTTTAATCCAATAACCGAATTTACCTTCTATTCTAATTGGCTTTTTTAATGGTTTAAAATCTAAATTTTTTGTGTTTGAAGCTTTTGCACCTTCAGATAAAGATGCAGTTATATGAGGTGCTTTTAGTACATCTGGATTTTGCTCATCGTAGTTTATATAATATGGCATTAACTCATCAGGTAATGATATTTGAAAGCCACTATTCATACCATCATTTCCATATCCTATAAGAAAAACTTCAAAGCTTTTGCCAACTAATTCATCAAATACTTCTTCTTCATTTGGATGATATTTAAATGTACAATGTATTTCATCATTAACTTTAGCCAATTTTTCTGTTTCTAAAGAATGTATTAATTCTACCACATTTGCTTCAAAAAAAATTCCTTCATAACTTAACATATAATTCCTCCCTTTAGTCAATTAATTCTGAATCTTGATATAAAATTATATTTTTAATATTATTGTGAATCGTTTTTAAAACTGCATTATCATCATCTATAAAAATTAATTGTTCTTCTATCGTTAAAGACTTTAAATAATTTAGTTTTAATTCCTTTGATGAAAAAAATGGATTACTCTCTTTTGATATTATAATTCTTTTATCTTTATCAAAAAAAGGCGCATATTTATCTAGCCAACAATTTTTTTCGCTTATCTGACTATTAAGCCTACATACGGATAAAATAAACAATTCAACATTTTCCAATTCACATAGCTTATTTAAAGTTTTAATGTTTGTAGTTAATGGTCTTTTATTTATAATATTAAGAGGTTTTCCAAAATCATAAGAAGCAATAACACCATCCATATCAACATAAATTTTTGTTTTCTTGTTTTTTGATAATTTTTTTATTAATTCATAAAAGTACATATAAAACCTCATCTATTTAAATTATATCATTAAATATGAAATAATTAAACAGAATAATTGATTTTTATACTATCTGTTGTAAATGTCAATAAGTTTTTGGACAAAAAGTTGTCGTACTTCTTCCTTTAGGGCACCATTGACGAATCTGTTCGAACTTTTTCGGACTTCTATATAGAGAACTTGCAAAAAGTTCTTTTTTTCATTGTCTTTCTCCTTTCTTTCTCAAGATTGGAGGACGACACCCACATCAAAAGTTCCTATAAAGAGTGCTTACAATAATAAGACACAAAAAATCCACTGTTTAACAGTGGAATTATGACATCTTTCACGCTATAATATGCTGTTCAAGCCCTAAATAAAGCATGAGAAAGAGATGTCATAGTTAAGATCTTAACATATTCAAAGTAGATGTGCAAGTATCACTCTTATATTTAAGATCTAATTTTAGCTAATAATTTAGCTTTATCTGCTTCAGCACCTTCTAGTATAGCTTTTTTATATTCATTACAATAATTTTTCGCCGCAATGGCTTTTTGTTCTACTTCTTTTTCTGTAATTTTGGTAAAGTGATGAGTTAAATATTCTTCTTCTTTCATATGAACTCCATGTTTATTACCAATACTTGAATACATATAATAATCATATCCTGGAGTTGTTGAATTACCAACAAAACTAACCGTGTCATGTAAAACGGCAGGACCATTCCATTCTATTTCAAAGGTTTCCGGATTTCGAGAAAAAGTACCATATAGAAAATCAATTATAGCCATTACACCAGGCATTGTTTCCGGAGTTTCTTCGGTATAAAATCTATATGGTTTATTCCCAGCAAAATAAACAGAAAATTGATTTTTATTAATAACTTGACTATAAAGATTCGTGCCTTTTCCTTCTCCTAAATACTGATTAGCAGAATTAACCCATCTTGAACAAATACTTCGATTAAAAATAGTATTGATTACGGCATAACATTCTTCATAATTATTAGGACCAGCTTCAGCTAAAACCACTCCAATAATAACTTTAAACTGAGACATAGTTAAATTATAATTTTTTAAAATCCAATCTACTTTCTCTTGAATAGAGGCTTGTGGAATAATAACACCTAAATCAACCATTTTTTGATAAACGGCCATATTAATATTTAATTTTATTTCAGGATTATTAATAAAATATTGTCCAAAATCTTCAATAACATTTTTAATAACATCATCTGGTATATAAGAAATATTAAGATTTGGAGTAACAGTATTTTCCTTTTTGCTTATTGTAGCGATTTTAACAGTTGGTTCAATCATATCTGTTTTTAATTTCTTTTCATTCTTTTTAATAGTATTATTAATTAAACTACTATAACAATTTATAAGAATAATTGAAGAAATAGTAATTTCTGAAATTAATTTAAATGTTGCAAACATTTTATTTTTTAGGTATTTAAAATTAGCCATCTAAAAGTACCCCCTTTTTTGAACTTTTTTAGGATACTATAAATTATGGCATTTGTCAATCATAAATTATAAGAAATAATAAAGGAAGTTAATAACCTTTTACTCCCTCAAGTGATTCATCATTTTCAATAAATTCGTTAACATCAATTACAGTATAATCATTTTTATTGTTTCTAATAATAATTTCTTTAATTCCGGCATTAATAATCATTCTCTTACATAAGGCACAAGGACGAGCATTTGCTACATAATTATCGGTTCCATATTCTTTCCCAACTAAGAAAAGAGTAGAGTTAATCAAATCTTTTCTAGCTGCAGAGATAATGGCATTTTGTTCAGCATGAACACTTCTGCATAATTCATAACGTTCTCCTCTTGGAACACTCATTTTTTCTCTTAAACAAAATTTTAAATCACAACAATTTTTTCTTCCTCTTGGAGCACCAACATACCCTGTGGAAATTATTTCATCATTTTTAATAATAACGGCTCCAAAATTCCTTCTTAAACATGTACCTCTTTTACTTACTTCTTCAGCAATATTTAAATAATAATTATTTTTATCTATTCTCATAATATACCTCTTAAATAGATTATAAAAAAAATTTTTAATTTTGTAAATGAATTAATAAAACTTAGCCATAATAAAAATGATGTATTATGAATAAAATGTTTTTTTTAAAATTAGTTATTGTGTTACTTATTGCCTTAAATGCGGTTACTTTTTCAAACCTTTATTCAAAAGAAGAAGCAGAACGCTGTTTTTTAGAAAATAATAATAATTATATTTTAATTGAAAAAAATGAATTAAATAATAGCATAACTTCTTATTTATATAAAGATATTAACGATAATTATCTAAGTAAGCTTTATGAAGATAGTAATGAGATAAAAATTACTGATTTAATTAAAAATGATAAAATTACTGACTATAATAAAAAA
>CANRLB010000104.1 GCA_947631365.1 uncultured Bacilli bacterium
AGCAACTTATTTAAGCTAAAATTCAAACATCTTAATATATCCTTCTAAAGTTAAATGATATTTATTAATTATATATGCGGCATTACCAACGTAATAAAAGTAATTATTTTCTTTTATTAAACCATATTTTGTTAAATTATCATTAATATAATTACTAACTTCTTGGTTATTAAGAAGTAAGTTAAAAGCTTTTCCAGAATGATAATAATTACTTAAATGAGTAATTTTAATTATAAAAGGAGTTAAATAACCTTTGGTAATTATTAAATTAACATGATAATATTTTTTTATATCTTTAGCTAATTTTTTAAATATTTTATAAGTGTTTTTATCTAAATAGATTAGTTGATTATGAGAATATTTCTTATTTATTTTTATTAAATTCATATTTAATTATATGTAGTATTATTTGGTAAAATTTGCTAATAATAAAAATAATAAGAAGGTGAATAATGAATAAGATTGTAGAAAGATTAAAAAAAGAATTTATAAATGTTCCTGATTTTAAAACTAAAGAAATAAAAGTTAGTTTAACTAAAACTATTTATGTATGTTTTATTGAAACTGTTTGTTCTGGGGATAAAATTAATGATTATATTTTAAAACATTTAACAAGATATAATCCAAAAATGAATTTAAATAGTAATACCCCAGGATCTAATACAGTTATTCTAGATAATTATGATAAAATTGAATTTTATATAACTAATGGTTTTGCTATAGTTATTGATAATAATGAAATAATTGCGATTGAAGTAAGAGGTGATTTACAAAGAGCGGTTAGTCAAGCTTTAAGAGAGCCATCTCTTTTAGGGCCAGAAGATTCATTTGTAGAAAATTATCAAACTAATATGGGGCTTATTAAAAGAAGAATTAAAACGCATCATTTAAAAAGCGAAGAGTTAGTAATGGGAAGAGATACTCTTACAACATTAAGTATTAATTATATTGATAATATTGCTAAAAAAGAAGATATTGATATTATTAAAGAAAAATTAGAAAATATTGATGTTGATGGAATTATTGATTTAGGAACAATTGTAAATTACTTAGAAAGTGAAAATAAAACGGTATTTCCGACCATAAAAAGAACAGAAAGACCCGATTTAGTTGCTACTTCCCTTTTGGAAGGTAAAATAGTTATTTTAATGGATACTTCACCTTTTGCTTTAATTCTTCCTACGTTCTTAGTAGATTTTGTTAATCCCGTTAGTGATAATTATGTAAAAAGCGTGAATGTTGGTTTTATTAAAATTTTAAGAGCAATATGTTTTGTTTTATCAATGGTAACCCCTGGAATATATATTGCAATTATTAACTATAATCAAGAAACAATACCTGCAAGTTTACTTATTAATATTAGTACCCAGCGAAGTGGTGTCCCCTTCCCTTCAATTGTTGAAATAATTATGCTTTTAATTATTTGTGATATTTTAAGAGAAAGCGATTTAAGATTTCCTTCTAACTTTGGTTCAGCAATATCTATATTAGGAGCACTAATCATTGGTGATGCAGCGGTTAATGCAGGACTTGTATCACCAATTGCCCTTATTATTGCGTCATTTACTTTTATTACTAGTCTTATTTTTTCCGATTTAGAAATTAGCAACGCTTTGAGATATTACCGGTATTTATTCTTATTCTTTGCTTCCTTCTTTGGCTTATATGGTATCTTTTTAGCTACGATCTTCTTCCTTATCAATGTAATATCGATAAGAAGTTTAAATGCACCTTATTTTGCTCCAGTGGCTCCTTTTAACAAAGAATATTTTTATAAAACTCTTTTAAAGAAGAAAGATATAAAAAATACGCAAAGAAGTGAACTTTTAACAAATGATAATTTAACGAGAGGAAAATTTCAATGAAAGGATTTAAATTAATAATTTTAACTATTCTCATGTTTTTTCTAAGTGGTTGTTATGATAATATTGAACTTAACAATTTAGCGATTATTTCAGGAATTGGAATTGATTATCATGATGATAATTATTATTTAACTTATGAAATATTAAATGATATTAAGACTAGTGAAAATACCACAATGAAAAGTTATACAATAATGGGTAAAGGAAAAAATTTACCTGATGCTTTTACTGATGCTAATTATAAAGTAGGTAAAAAGCCTTATTTTGCTCATTTAAAAATAGTCTTATATTCAGATACTATTATAAAAAATCATTTAGATAAAATTAGTGATTTTTTAATTAGAGATACCGCGATTAGAGATGAATTTATTCCTATTGCCGTTAAAGATGCAAGCCCCGATGAAATACTTAAGCATAATAGTGATAATATTCCTGTGGTAAGTGATTTTATTATGAATTTAATTAATAATGAAAAATATAATAATAATTTAGCTGTTACAGATGTCTATCAAGTATTTTTAGCTAAACTAGTTAGTCAAAATAAAGATGCTGTAATAAGTAGTTTAACATTTAATGAACAAGATGAAATAACTTTATCTAATTTTGCTATTTTTAATGGTTATAATAAAGTAAATGAATTATCTATTAGTAATTCTCTTCTTTATAATTTATTAAGCCAAAATACCTTTAGTGCTTCATTTAATAAGAAATATGATAATAAAAATTTTGCTATTACGATTACAGGTTCAAAGACGGATATAGACATTTCAAGTGATGAAATTAAAATTAATTTAAATTTAAAAGGAAGAGTTATTGAAAATAATCCAGCCTTAGATTTAAAAGATGAAAAAACTTATAAAAAAATAAATGAAGATTTTGAGAAAGTTATCAAAAATCAAGTGGAAAATTTTATAAAAGTTTTACAAGAAAATAAAAGTGATATCTTAGGTTTTCAAGAAATATATTATAAAAAATATAGAAAAGAAAATAAAGACTTATGGTTAAAAAGTAATGTTAATGTTCAAGTAGATCTAAAAGTTAATACTAAAGGCTTTATCTTTGAGGTGAAAAATGAAAAATAGACTATCTTATTTTATTACTCGTTCTTCCATGTTTGGAATAGGTTTTTTCCTCCTTTTTAAAAATGTAGGTAAAGATGCTTGGATTTGTATATTATTAGGTAGTATTTTAGGAGTAGGTATTATTTATTTATATCATTTAATTAAAAAATATTTACAAAAAGAAAGTTTAAAAGAAAAGTTAAAAAATACTTTTATTGGTAAAATATTGCTCTTTTTATTAATATTATTTTATTTATATATTATAGTAATTATTTTAATATTATTGCCAATGTTTGTTAATTCTTTTTACTTACTTTATACCCCTAAAATACTTGTTGTTATTCCTTTTATGATGCTAGCTATTTATGTTGCTAATAAAGGAAAAACAACTTTATCTAATTTAAGTAGTTTATTATTTATCTGTAGTATTTTAATTGTAGCTCTTTATTTTTTACTTCTTACAAAATATTATAATTTTAGTAATTTAATTCCTATATTAACGGTAAAAACTGATAATTTATT
>CANRLB010000105.1 GCA_947631365.1 uncultured Bacilli bacterium
AGTTCACTTCTTAAATGTTCAATTTCTTCATTTAATTCTTCTTTTGATACTTTAGCTTTTTCTTTTTTAACACCTAAGTTTTTATATGATGATAATTTAACTTCTGGTTTAGTAATAATTTTAAAGCTAAAAATAACTGAGCCATCAGAAATACCAGTAACATTAACTTCTGGTTCAATAACGGGAGTTAATTTATTTTCATCTAATACTTCTTTATAAGCAATATTAATTGCTTCTTGAACAGCGTCATTATATAAAGATTCAATTTTATAATGTTTTAGATAAACATCTTTAGGAGCGCATCCTTTTCTAAAGCCATCTATTTTAACCTCTTTATTAGCTTTTTTAAAGGCATTATCTAAACAGTTAGTCCATTTTTCACCCTCAAGTTTAATTTCAATTTCATGTACGTTTTTCATTAATTCACACCTTTCAAATACTTCTTTATTATATTATAAAATCCCTTGTTTAGCAATAAGTTACTTTATTATTTGAGTTAAAGTATCTCTAACTCTTTTAATACTTTGTTCGCCTCTTGTAATTTTTCTTCCTAAAATTCTTTTATTAATTCCTGACTTAAATCTTACTGTTTCATTTAAATTATCATCAGCATCAATTTGAACATTATCATCACTATAATGCCAAATACTATTTTCATCAAGAGTAGTTACCAAATCATTAACTTTATGTTCAAGTCTTACTATTTTACCATCTTTAATTTGTAAATAATTAAAGAAATAATTTCTACCCTCATCATATGATGCTTCCATAGCTTTCATCTCATATGTACTTAATTTATTTTTTATATATTCATTCATATCTTTAAAATAATCTAAGATATAATCCCAATTTATATTATTATTGAATTCTATTTTTTGGATAAACCTTTTAAAATTATACAATTTAAGTATTTCGTTTATTCCACTTCCCGCAAGAATAACTTTAATAATTTGATCATTATCGTTTTGATAATTTATGGTATATTTCCCTGGTTCTTCTAGTATTTCAACAAACTTTTTATCTGCATCATAAGGATGAATAGATATAGAAGAAGGGTTATAAGTCATGTTATAGCCAACTATATATTTTCTAATAGTCTCATTAATAACATCTTTTACTGTTACTTCGTTCATACCTATATAATAATTTATATAAAATATATATGGCATATTCGTTTTTAAATTAGTACAAGTAAAGCGGAAGGTACGTTCTCCATCTTTTGTATAAATTTTAGGATTTGTTAAAGAAAATTCATAATCGTGATAAGGATTAATATCTAAAAATCTTTCTAAAAATTTTTCTAATTCTTTAGAGAAATCATAATTTTCTTTTTGATCAAAAGCCCATTTTTTAAATTCATAATGTAAGATATCATCTAATTCCTTCATTAATTTTTGGCTATCACTTTCATTTTTAATTGTAATCATATTATAACTCCTTTAATTAAAATATATTTTAACACAAGATTATTTTTTTGCATAGAAAAACTTATCAAAATGATAAGCTAAAATTTTTAAATAAATAATTATGACTTCCTGTGTTAACTAAGACTAATATTAATTCATCATAATTATAACGATATATTAAAAGCCAATCTGGTTCAATATGGCATTCATAACAATTAACATAAAGATTATCATTTATAAGACGATGATTATGATATTTATAAGGTAATTCTTCTCCATTAGCTAAAATATCAACAACATCTAATAATTTATCAATATTTTTTCCTTGTTTTAAGGCTTTTTTTAAGCTTTTATTAAACCGAGTAGAAAATTTTACTTTATTTTTATATTTTACTAAAGTAGGAGAAATATTATTCTTCATCAAGAAGAGCCTTCTTTAATTCTTCTCTATTATCATAGCTTGGATAATCATCTGGATGCTTAATAATATTATCAGCTTCTTTAAGTGCTTTCATAACTTCTCTACTTGGTTTATTATTTACTACCTCAAAAGGAATGCCATCTCTTCTCACAATTTGAGCTAAAAACATATTAACTGCCGTTGTCATATTAAGACCTAATTCTTTTAATATTCTGGTGGCTTCTTCTTTAGTTTTAGCATCAACATTAACATTTAATGTAGTTGTATAACTAGCCATTTTAACACTTCCTTTCCATCTATTTCATTATAACATTACTAAATTTTTAAATCAACATATTATGTTGATAGTAACAACATTATAAATTATTTAAAAAGAACATATTACTATGTTCTATGCGACATTTAAAATTTTAATTTTGTAGCCACCATTAGGGCTTTCTACCATTACTTCATCGCCAACTTTATGCCCCTTTAAAGCCATACCAATTGGAGATTCAATAGAAATCTTATTATTGAATGGATCTGATTCAACTGAAGAAACCATTTTATATTCTTCTTCTTCATCATCTTCATCTTTGACTAAAACAACAGAGCCAATCCCAATACTACCGCCTTTTTTACTGGTGTCAACAATTTTACTATGTTCTAATTTATATTCTAATTCTTTAATTCTAGCTTCAATTTGAGCTTGATCATTACGAGCAGCATCATAATCAGCATTTTCTGATAAATCGCCCATCGCTCTTGCTTCTTTTAAAGCGGTAATTACTTCTTTTCTTTTAACATTTTTAAGTTCATTTAATTCAGTTTCTAACTCTAAATAACCTTCAGCGGTTAGTTCGAAAAAATCTTCTTTTTTCATCAAAATATCTCCTTTTGTTAAATACTAATTAACGTACAAAATGATACTATAAAATATCTTTTTTGTCAAATAATTTTATTCGCATCATAGCATATTCACCAATTTCCCTATCAAAAGGTAAATAAATATGCATTTGAGGATGCCTTGCAATATCAATATTTTCATTATCCTCATTTATTATACTAGTTATATTATATGTAATTGGTTCCATATTTGGACTAATAAATTCTACAACATCCCCAATTTTAAAATAATTTCTTTGTTCTAAATAAATTAACTTTTTTTCTTTATCATAAGATAATACTATTCCTAAAAAATCTTGATTAGATACTTCAATGCGATCATTAAAGTAGCTTTCATTAACTCCGGGAAAATTCTTATAAAATTGAGGAGTCGTGTCACGATTAGCTACTCGATTTAAAACTTTTTGATAATAAATTTTATCTTCCTTAGTTAAAGTATGATTATTAATTTTATCAATAATATTTCGATAACACAAAATAACTGTTGCAATATAATAAATGGAACGCATTCTTCCTTCTACTTTGAAAGATGAAACGCCAATATTAATCATATCTTCAATATATTCTACCATATTTAAATCTTTACTCATAAAAGTAAAATCAGGGCCATCGGTTTTAAAAACCCAACGACAAATTTGGGCACAACCACCACGATTAGAATCTCTTCCAGTCATATAATTTGATAAAACACATTTACCACTTATGCTTGTACACATGGC
>CANRLB010000106.1 GCA_947631365.1 uncultured Bacilli bacterium
CATTTAGGAAGTAAAACTTTTTCTATTAATATACTTCAAGATGAAGAAGTAAAAAATCTTTTTTTTAAAAAAATAATGAATTTAAAAAGTTAGACTATGCTAACTTTTTAAATTTCTATATTTATTCCTTTTTTCTTTAAAATTAATTTTCTTAGAAAATCAACTGGAATAACGCTAAAGGCTATTACTATAACTAAAATTAGTTCAAATAAACTCATTCCATAGGTTCTAAATAAATCATGACCATTATATATCAAAAAAATTTGAGCTATAATTATGAAACCAAATATAAAAATAAAAACTTTATTTTTTAATATATTTGATAGTATATTTAATCTTTCGGTTCTAGCATTAAAAGCATTAAAGATACCAATAAAAATGAAAAGAGCAAAATAAGATGTCATAAAATGTTTATAGTCGCTTCTAAATATTTCTTTAACTATGGGTAGTTTTAAAAACAAAATACAAAGAAGAGCAGAGTAAATAGAATTACATATTATTTGAGAGTACATATATTTATTAATTATAGGTTCATTTTTTTTCTTTGGCTTTTGTTCCATATAATATTTAAGTGGTGCTTCATAAGAGAATGCTAAGCCTGAAAAGGTATCCATAATCATATTTAGCCAAAGCATTTGAATAATAGTAATTGGGGTACTAACACCGATATAAGAACCTATTATAGATAAAAATAAAGCTGTCATATTAACTGTTAGTTGATAGGTCACGAATCTTCTAATACTTTTAAAAATTGTACGGCCATATAATATAGCTTTGCTAATTGATAAAATATTGTTGTCTAATATAACAATATCACTAGCTTCTTTAGCCACTTCTGTACCACTTCCCATGGCAAAACCGACATTAGCTTTTTTTAAAGCGGGAGCATCATTAACACCATCTCCCGTCATTCCCACAATATAATTCATACTTTCTAAAATAGTTACTAATTTGCTCTTATCTTGGGGATAAGCTCTGGCAATAACTTTTAAATTATGAATATTTTTTTTAATATCTTCTTCGTCCATTTTATTTAATTCTTCGCTTGTTAAAATTAAATCCTTATTACTTGTAATTATTCCACAATCTTTAGCAATATTTTTAGCTGTATCTCTGGCATCTCCAGTAATCATAATTATATTTATCCCGGCATTTCTTATGAGTTTAATTCCTTCTTTAGCTTCTTTTCGAAGCTCATCTTTTAAAGTTAAAAAGCCTAGAAATGTTAAATTATTATCTAAATTATTACCTTTGGCAAGAGTAATAACTCGAAATCCTTTATTAGTATATTTTTCAATTTCTCGATAAATTAATTTTGAATTTAAAATAATTTTTTCTTCCCCTAAAGTATTTAAATATTTAGTACATTTAGGAATTATTATTTCACTAGCTCCTTTTAAATAAACTATATTATCTAAATATATTGCACTATATTTGTGATCGCTATCAAAAGGAACTCTTTTATTAATAACTTTATTATTCTTTTTTAATTTAAAAAATTTAATTAATGCTTTATCTGTAGAATTACCTCCAATGACATTATTGTTACTTATAACGCTTTCATTATTTAATATTATGGCTTCATATATTGTTTCAAAAATTTTAGTTCTTTTTATATCTTCTTCTTTTTTATATGTTTTTAAATCGCCGGATATAAAATTAGTTACTTCTAAAATGCCTTTAGTAAGTGTTCCTGTTTTATCGGTAAGTAAATAATTTATGTTGCCACTTGTTTCTATGCCTGTTGGTTTTCTAACTAATACATTATCTTTGAGCATTCTTTTCATATTTGATGATAAAACTAGAGTAATCATCATGGGTAGCCCTTCGGGGACAGCCACAATTATAATAGTAACTGATAATGTTAAAGCATAAATAAGATAATTTAAAATTATTTTCGGTGTTGTTATAGTAGCAATTATTAAATCTAGATTAAAATTATTAGCTATAACAATTTTATTAAAAAGATAAGAAAGTGAAACAACAAAAGCCCCAATATAACCAATTTTACTAATGATTTTAGCTAGACCATATAATCTTAATTTAAGTGGTGAAGTAGGATCTTCTGCTTGTACTTCTAAAGAAATTTTTCCATATTCTGTTTTATTTCCAACAGCTTCAACTAACATTTTCCCATTTCCATTTGTAACAACACTTCCTCGGTATAGTTTACTTTTATTAGTTTTTTTAATATCTTTAGATTCACCGGTTAAAGCAGACTCATTGCAAGAGATTGTGCCACTTATTAAAATGCCATCAGCAGGTATACCATCTCCAGAGGCAATACTTATGATATCTCCAACAACAATTTCATTTATTTCAACTTCCACTAAGCTATTATTTCTAAAAACTTTAACTTTTATTTTACTAGCTTCATCTTGTAATCTTTTAAAAGCTTCTTCGCTACCATATTCTGATATGGTAGATATCATAGATGCAAGCATTACCGCAATGGCAATTCCAATTGTTTCATACCAATCATATTTAGAAAAAATAAAGAGTACTTTAATACATAGAGCGATTAAAAGAATTTTAATAATTGGATCGCCTAAAGAACTTAATAAAATCTTTAAAAAAGTTTTTTTCTTGACTTTAATAAGTTCATTATTACCATATTTTTTACGACTTTCAATTACTTCTTCATCACTAAGACCATTAAAATTAATCATAATATAATTTACTCACCCAATAAAATATATGGGGTTTTAAAGTTTTTAAGAACATATAATATATGCTAAATATTTAAAAATGTTACAATAGATTTAGGAACAATAGAAAAATTAACTTTCTTCAATAAAATATTTAGATTTATGAGGCTCATCAAATAAGAGATGAGGGTAGTTTTGTTGACGAAGAGCTTCGTATACTACAATGGCAACAGTATTTGATAAATTTAGGGCTCTAACATCACTAGTCATAGGAATTCTTAAACATTTATCAATATAGGGTTTTAAAATTTGAGGGGGAATTCCTGTTGATTCTTTACCAAAAAAGAAATAATAATTTTTAGAAGTGTCACTATAATCAAATGATGTATGAGGCTTATGACCATAGCGAGTTAAAAAATAATATTCCCCTTTATTTTTTTGAAAAAATTCTTCAATGTTTTCATAAACTGTATAATCACATTTATCAATATAATTAACACCGCTTCTTCTTACATATTTATCATCTAAACTAAAACCTAATGGTTTAATTAAGTGTAATTTTGTATGAGTTGCTATACAAGTACGCATAATATTCCCGGTATTAGTTGGTATTTCTGGTTCAAATAAGACAACATTTAACATATTAATTCACCAAAAATTATTATATAAAATCTAGAATTAATTGTCAAAAAAAGAGATTTAGTTTATAATGATAATGGTGATAGTATGGCCAAGAGGAAAAAATCGAAAGAAACAAACAATTCAGGAATGAGTGTTGAACTT
>CANRLB010000107.1 GCA_947631365.1 uncultured Bacilli bacterium
TTAATTGATGACGTGATGGTTGAATGTGAACATACGATTAATACTTTAATGGACCAAGAAGATGTTGTTAGAGTCTTCCAAGATTATAATTATACGGTTTTACCAGTTGTCGATAGTGAAGGACTATTAGTTGGTATTATTACAATTGATGACGTTATGGACATTATGGAACAAGAGGCCAGTGAAGATATCGAAAAGATGGCAGCTATCATCCCGTCAGAAACGGAAACACCATATTTGAAGAAAAGTATTTTAGAACTCTATAAAAGTCGTATTCCCTGGTTACTACTACTCATGATTTCAGCAACTTTTACGGGTAAAATCATTCAAAGTTTTGAAGATCAACTAGCGGCCTTTACCATTTTAACAGCTTTTATTCCCATGCTTATGGATACTGGAGGAAATGCTGGGGGACAAGCAAGCGTTAGTATTATAAGAGCACTTTCCTTAAACGATATTGAATTTAAAGATCTTTTAAGAGTAATATTTAAAGAGAGTGGAGTCGCTATTTTATGTGCTTTAACTTTAGCAGTTTGTAATTTTATTAAAATGTTAATCATCGATAAAGTTAAAGTAGCTGTTGCTTTATGTGTTTGTGTAACCTTAGTTATAACTGTTGTTTTAGCTAAAATAATTGGTTGTACTTTACCAATGCTTGCGAAAAGAGTAGGGTTTGACCCAGCTGTTATGGCAAGTCCTTTAATAACAACAATTGTTGATGCTAGTAGTTTACTTGTCTATTTTAAAATAGCTTGTCTAATTTTACATATTTAAGTTTAAAGAAGGTAATACTTCTTTTCTTTTTTTATAAAAAATATTATTCTAATATTAGAAGGTGAAATAATGGATTTAAAGTTTTTAGGGTGTGGTGGTGCTTTTAATTATAAACTTGATAATACATCGGCATATTTTATTGATAATGATGAATTATTTTTAATAGATTGTGGAGCAACCGTTTTTAAAAATTTAATGGTTAATGATCTTTTAAAAAATATAAAAGAAATTAATGTTTTAATTACACATCTACATTCTGATCACATTGGTAGTTTAGGTATTTTACTTGATTATGCTGAACACATTTTAAACAAAAAAGTTAAAGTAATAATTACCAAAGGTATAAAATATCTAGATAGTTTAAAACAATTTATCGAATGTATTGGTTGTCCTCTTGGGTGCGAATTTGTCTTAGAAGAAGACTATGATGATAAATATAGTTGTTTTTCAAAAATTCGTTATTTTGAAACAAAACATATTTCTAAATTAGATTGTTATGGTATATTATTTTATACTAGTAATGGTATTGTTTACTATTCAGGTGATACTAGTGAATTAACTAAATTAGAAGAATTATTAGAACAAAAACTACCAATTGATAAAATATATCTTGATGTCACTAATGACTTAATAATTAGTCATGTTCATTTATATTTAGATGATGTCGCTAAAAAAATACCTTCTTCAATGAAAAATAAAGTTTATTGTATGCATTTCAATGATGAGAGTTGTATTGTAGATGCTAAAACATTAGGATTTAATGTTGTTACAAAAAAAGATGAGGAGTGATAATAATGGGAAAAGTAATGGAATCATTTGGAGCTATTGATGGCTACGATTTAATAAAACTTAATAAAAGAAAAGCCAAGAATGACGATATTTTTATTGATATTATTAAAAAAGATAAAAATATCAAGGAAGAAATTAGAAATTTAGTTAATGAAACAAAAGGAGTAGTATTTGTCATTACTAAAAATAAAATTATAAAGGGTGCTTATTTATTTAATTTATCTAAAAAAGATGGCATAAAGAAATTAGATAATACGAAAAAAGTTCTTTGTGATGATATAAGTGAAGAAACTAAAAAGAAATATGATGACTTTATGTTAGATTTTTTAAAGGATAGTGTAAGTGGTTTTTCATATGATGAAGTAACATTTAATGATAAAGTAATTAAAGTCAAAGCATCTAAAAAAACTATTTTCTTTTCAGCACTTACTGGTTTTATCTTTGGTATGACGATTGGTTGGACCATTGGTGATAATTTTGTTTTAGGTATATTAGATGGAATAGTTTTTGGAATTGCTTTTTCAGCAGTTGATGTAGTAGTTATAAATAAAAAGAAGAAAAAAACAAAAAATTAAATTATATATTATTTTGAAATCAAATAAAAAGTTATAAATAGTCTTTTGATTATTTATAACTTTTTAATAATTGTATTCCTTTTTTATCTTCCGTATTAGATGTAATAATCATACCTTGTTAACCTCATAATTTTCATTAATTGCATAAGCAAAATTATTGTTATTATCTATTCCGCTTAACTATAAATATTTTATCATAAATTCAAGTATTTTAAAACTCGAGCTAATAGTTCGAGTTTATTATTAATCTAGTGCGGTTGGAGAGGTACAACTTTTTCTTTCTAAAGAATAATCTACGATAGTATCAATATGGGATTGCGTAGTATCAAAAATAGGAATATCAATGTCATTTGGCTTTATTAGCATTTCTATTTCAGTACATCCCAAAATTATTCCTTCAATATTATTTTGCCTTATCATATTATTAATAATATCTATATAATATTTCTTTGATGTTTCGTTAATTTCTCCCTTACATAACTCATCAAATATTATTCTGTCTATTTCATTTATATTTTCTTCCATTTGTGGAGTAGTAACTTTTAGTCCATTCTTTTGCAATCTATTTTTAAGGAAATCTTCTACCATTGTATATTTAGTTCCCAATAATCCCACATTTACAACATTATTTTCTTTGCACTTTTCAGCCACACAATCTGCAATATGAATCAATGGAATATTTATTTGACTTTGAATATAATCAGCCAGTTTATGCATTGTATTTGTCGCAATAACAATATAATCTGCTCCCGCCATCTCTAATGTTTTTGCTATTTTTGCAAGTTCTATTCCAATTTCATTCCATCTATTTTCTAACATTAATTTTCTTATTTCTTGAAAATTAACATTATAAATCAAAAGTTTTGCGCAAGTTAATCCTCCTTCAATTTGATTAACTTGATCATTTATTCTCTCATAATAATGTAAACTAGATTCATAACTCATTCCACCAATCATGCCTATCGTTTTCATTAATGAAGACCTCCTTTGTCGACTATTATTATATCATAATTTTTAATCTTTTATTTTTTTCATCTCTAATTCTTTTAAAATTATATTATAAAAATGTTTCATCAAATACAATATTTTAAATTATGTTACAACTGTCAGATTATAAAATATAATTATTTTTAATTCTTTAGGTATATTTTGTCTTTGACAAAATTATTAACTCCTAGGTATTTTGACAAGTGCATCAAAATACCTTATTGGTAATAGCAATAAAAATATGACACTCAATCAGCATTGATCGAGTGTCGAAACTAAATTTTTAGAGGC
>CANRLB010000108.1 GCA_947631365.1 uncultured Bacilli bacterium
TTTTTAGTGCGGTTTTTTCCGAAATGACTTAAAACATTTAAATTTTAGCAAAAAATACGTTATTTGTCAATTGTTTTTCCTTTTAAATAAAGCGTTTCTTTAATTTTATTCTTTTCACTCACATAATGATTATTTTCTTTAAAATAATGATAGACATTTTTCTTCAAATCTTTAATGTTTTTAGTTTTACTATCTATTCTTTGATAATTTAAATCATATAAATATCTTTCTAATAAAAATCTTTTATGCATATATTTATAATTAATAAAATAAATAATGGTATTATAGATAAGAAATGTAATTATAAAGTAATTATCTAACTTATAATGGTAATTAATAAATAAAAATAAAATAATACTAATAAAAGATATATAAATAATAAGATGATAAGATTTATGATAAGAAAAATATTTTTCTAATAATAATTCTAGAATTCTACTACCATCTAGGGGAATAATTGGAAGCATATTAAAGATGATAAGAATTAAATTATATTCCATAATTAAATGATAAGTTAGAATATTGAAATGATTTTTAAATAAATAGACTAGTATTAATAAAATAAATTGAGATATAAAACCACCACAAGCAATTAATAAATCATGATTAATATTACTATTTATTTTTTTATTAATCGTGGTATATCCCCCAAAAGGAAGAATTTCTATTTTAACTATTTCGAAGTGGAATAGTTTCGTAATTATTATATGACCGAGTTCATGAATTAAACAGATAACAAATATTATACAAATATTTTTAATATAACCACAGATAAGACAAATAAAGATAAAAAAGTAAGTATAACTATTAATTTTTATTTTATTTAAGATATTCTTCATAGCTTAAATATTGACCATCTTTTTGAAGGACTAAATAAATAAAATTATCATTTGCTTCTCCAATTAAAGTATCTTTTTCTAAATAATCATATAATGTAGCATTAGTATTTGTAATATTGCCATACCAATAATCTATCCCATCATTACCTTGTAAGATTAAAGTATTGCCATAGCCTGCTTTTTCGCCAATAAATACTACTATTCCCCCATTAAGTAAAGATACTGGACTACTCTTTTTGATATCTATTTTTACTCCATCTTTATATTTTTCATATTTATAACTTTTAAAATCATCACTATTTAAAACTAGTTCTTCATTATTCTCTACTTTCGGTAAAAGTTTACCGAATTTATCTTGATACCAATTATTTATTTTCGTAAAACTTAAAGAATCTTCATATAAATATTTATTAACCATTACTTTATTATTATCATTTACTTTAATTAAAATACAGATACTAATAACTAAAATAATACTAATTAAACTTCTTGTAATTAAATTTTTTAAATATTTAACCTTCTTATTACTTAAATCTCTTTTTTTACTACTATAACTTTTATGACTTATTTTAGTGTAATCATCTATTTTTTTCATAAATATCTCCCACTAAAATATATTCACTTAAGTATTATTTTATCGCATTCTTTTTAAAATAATTGAATCTTTTTGTTTTAAGTTACTTAAATTACTTATTTCTTTTATTTCGTAAGATGGTGGTAAATTACTTATTTTAATATTTGTTCCATTAAATATACGTGGCCAAATAAAAGGAGTAAATGCATAATGAAGATATAAAATACTATTATTATTCATAATTTTTGTTAGTCCATCAACATATTTGTTTAAATGGGCTATAGACCAATTATTACCCCAATAAATATGAAAATAATCTAGAATATTAGAAAGTAAAATTAAATCATATTTATTACCATTAAGATCATTTTTTAAAGTTAAAGCATTAGTGTATTTAAAACTAACTAAAGCATTTTGTAATTTATATTTTAGTCTATTATAATCTTCTTCAGTATTTAAATATGAGGAATTATTTCTAATTAATTGTTCAATATTAGTTAAACTTAACATATGAATTAAGTTATAATTACTTTTCTCACTTATTTGAATCATTTTATAATAGTTAATTATTTCAATCCAAAAACATTGATACTTTTCTTCCATGTAGGGAATTAAATCACTTATAATATTATAAATATCCATAAAATTTGTTTGAGGATTAATAAGTTTTATCATTATTTCAAAGTATTCCGAAAAATTATATTTTAAAATAATCGCTTTTTTAAGACCTAATATCATATATTCCGTAAGTTTATTGATATCAAATAATTGAATATTATTTATTCCTTTGGCAATAAGAGAAAAAGCTTGATCACCACTACCAGCAACGCATAAAGCTGTTTCTTTTTTAGATATATCGTACAAACCTAAATAATCATCAATATTTTCATTAGTTTGAAAATATACTCTTTGATAACCATCAAATAAATTAAAAGAATTGTAATTTTTAGTTCCAAACATATTAGCATTAATCATTGTTTTAACTTCTTTTATTGCACTTGTTAGTTCATTCATTTTAATTACCCCTTTATTTTCTAAGTAATAATATTTGATGATTATATTTTAAATTATATATACTATTAGTATAGTTTAAATATGGATTATAAAAATTGGAAAGATGAAATGGTTTACTATTATAAAAAATATAATGTAAAAATATAATACCATCATTATTTATCATTTTTTGTAAATTAGCTACATAATTATTTAAATGAGCTATAGACCAATTGTTGCCCCAGTAAATATAAGCATAATCTAAAACATTTGAAAGTAAGATTAAATCATATTTTTTCTTAAATTCTTTTGATAAATTAATAGCGTTACAACTTTTAAAATTTAAATTTGCCATATTTAAATTAAATTTTAATTTATTAAAATCAGTTTCACTAGTAAGAAAAGGACAAAATGCTTCAATTGTTTTCAAACCAGCATTAATATTTAAACTATACATAAAATTAGTGTGAATATTTAATTCTTTTTGTAATTTCCAATTATATTCTAAAATAGATTGCCAAAAAGTTCTATAGGGTTCTTCCATATATGATAATAAATCAAATATAATTTCATTTATTTCTCTAGGCATAGTCATTTGGTTTATCAACTTATTTAAAGTTTCTACATATTCAACATAATTATATTTTAATATCATAGCTTTTTTTAAACCTAAAATAAAATATTCTGTTAATTTATTTAAATCAAATAGATCTATTTCATTAATTCCTTTATAAATTAGAGAAAATGCTTGATCACCACTACCAGCAACACATAAAGCATTTTCTTTATTACTTATATTAACTAAATTTAAATAGTCAGTAATGTTTTCATTAGTTTGAAAATATAAATTTTGATATCCTTCAAAGTCGTTTTCTTTTTCTAATATAGAATCACGTATAATATTTTGATTAATTAATTTTTTTACTTTTTCTATGGCTATATCTACTTCACCCATAAAGGCTCCCCCTTAAAAGTGCTTTTTA
>CANRLB010000109.1 GCA_947631365.1 uncultured Bacilli bacterium
TTCAATAAAAATTCAAAAATTATTTTCAAAAGAAAACCTCACATTTTTTCAAATGTGGGGTTTGTCAACAATCTGAAAAGCCTTTTAAGGCTTTTATTCTATAACTATATAGGGATTAGTTTTAGTACCATCGCCAGAGACTTCAATGTTTTTAATTAAATTGATTACTGGCCTTACTTTTCGATAGAGATTTCCTTCAACATTAGTGATTACATTACCATTGGTACCAATCATAAACATATAAATATCTTTATCATTCCCCTTAGCACCACTCATTGTATACCATGGTTCATTAAGAGAACTATTATAAAGATAAAAACTACTATTACTATTAGATGGAGATGCACCAGCTAAAATTACTTCATCAATAGTTAAAAGACCAATATTACTACTAAATAACTCACCCAAACAATTAAGCGTTGGAATTTTATCAGTCATTATCCTTTTATATGCTATATAATTATTAGTATTATCTTTAACAATATCACTACAGAATTTAGTATTGGCTATATATTTTTCTTTTTCTTTTAAATTATTTTGAAACCAGTCACTTAAGAAAGATGACATATTAACATTTTTAAATTCAAAAGACTCATCTTCATCAGTATAGTAACTACCAACATCACTAATGGCATCATCTAAAACTAATCTAGTTGTACCATCCCCATTAACTCTTACAATTCGCCAAGTTTTATCGGCAAAAGAAACATAATTATTGACTATATTACCACGATAATAATAAGAAATTCCTAAATCATCAATAGATTTAATTAATCCTTCGTATTCTGTAGCTTCTTCCGTTCCAACTTTAGTTTTAGCTTCATTTACCGGCGGAGTATTTTTAAGTATTGTATCTGCAAAAGTAAAAATAGTTCCACTTGGTATTTCTACATTGATATTGCCTTTTATTTTACTATCAGCATTAACTTTTAAAATATAATCTTTAGTTTCCTTAGCATCAAGGCTTATATAATTAGTCGCAGCAGTTGAATCATCTAAATTACCTTCCATAATAACTGAATCATTATAATTAAGACTATAATTACCCTTGCCAATAACATTACTAAAAGAAACATAATAATAAGCAACTTTATCACTTTCATTTGTTACAGAAAATTTAATGATTTTTGAATCATCGGTATTAATTTTTTTACCATCAACATAATTTATAGATAATACTCCATTTACTTCAACAGGAACATTTAATACTTTATCATAAAAGAAATATAATACTCCAACTGATAAAAATCCTAAAATTATAATTCCTAAAAAAGCAAGAGTTGATTTATATCTTTTTTTCATTTTTAATTTAACTAAAATAGGTTCTTCCATCTGGCACCAACCTTTATATACATTATATTAAAAGTTAAAAATATTGTCAATTTTTAGTAACTAGTTGAATAACTTTTTTATGGTTTATAAAAAACTTATTTTCACTTAGCTAGTAAAAATAAGTTTTCTTTTATTTTAATGATCTATTAAATTCTTTAAATTCTGGTTCACTTTCTAAATCTGTTTTACTTAATTCCTCTAATAAATCTTTTTGTTTTTTAGTAAGTTTGGTTGGAGTGATAATATTGATAACTACATACATATCTCCATAACTATCACTATTTATTCCTTTTACTCCTTTGCCCTTTAATTTTAATTTAGTATAATTTTGGGTTCCGGGTTTGATTTCAATATAACCATTACCAGTCAATGTTGGAATTTCTTTTTTACAACCTAAAGCAGCATCCGTTATAGTAATTGGAACTTCTAGATATATATCATCATCTTCTCTTTCAAAGAATTCATGTTCTTCAACTTCAAATTCTAAATATAAATCTCCATTAGCACCCCCATTAGTTCCTGCTCCACCTTTGCCGGAAAGTCTTAATTGGCCACCACTAAAAACACCTTGAGGAATAGTTACTGTTAAAGTTTTATTTTTTCTTACTCTTCCTTCGCCATGGCAAGTAGAACAAATTTCTTTAAATGTTTTACCAGTCCCACGACATTTCGGACAAGTTTTTTGCGTTTGCATGATTCCAAATATGCTTCTTTGTTCTTCACGAATTACACCAAGGCCATTACAAGTGGAACATTTTACTTCTCCATGACCACCTGAACCATGGCATTCATCACATTCTTCATTAACACTTATTCTAATATCTTTTTGACAACCATTAATTGCTTCATCAAAAGTTAGTTTTATCTTCATAAGTAAATCTTCACCACGAGTTGCTCTTGGACCTCTTCTCGTGCCAAAACTTCCAGTAAAAGCATCAGCAAAACTGCCAAAACCTCCTCTAAAGCTACCTCCAAAAAGATCAGATAGAATATCATCAAGATCAATATCGCCCATATCAAACCCTTGAGATCCGCCACCATTTTGAAATGCTGCATGGCCAAATTGATCATATTGAGCTCTTTTATTTTTATCTGATAAAACAGCATAAGCTTCACCAATCTCTTTGAATTTTTCTGCTGCTCCTTCCTCCTTATTAACATCTGGGTGATATTTTTTAGCTAAAACTCGAAAAGCTCTTTTAATCTCTTCATCAGTAGCATCTTTAGAAACACCTAAAACTTCATAATAATCTTTTTTGTTCATTATTTTTCACTTCCTTGTAATTTTTCATATTCGGCCATTAATTCATTCATAAATTTTATAGCATAATCCATTACTTCTTCACTTTCCATATCAATGCCTGCTACTTTAAGGGAAGCAAGAGGACTCTTAGTACAGCCTAACTTTAAGAAAGATAAATAATTTTCTTGAGCTTTTTTATCGCCTTCATATATTTTATTAGCAATATTAATCGCCGCGATAAAACCAGTCGCATATTGATATACATAGTAATTCATATAAAAGTGTGGAATTCTTTCCCATTCATATTTAATTTCATCATCAATTATTACATCATTACCAAAATAAAGCTTATTTAACTCATAATATTTTTCATTCATAACATCACTAGTTAAAATTCCACCAGCTTCAGCATATTCATGAATAAAAAGTTCAAACTCAGCAAACATTGTTTGCCTAAATACACTGGCTTTATATTTTTGAAGTAAATCATCAATAATATTTAATTTTTCATTTTTATCATTACTATTATCTAATAAATATCGCGATAATAAAATTTCATTAACTTGACTTGCAACCTCCGCTACAAAAATACTATAATTATAATCAACATAACTTTGATTTTTTATAGCATAGTAATAGTGCATAGCGTGACCAAGCTCATGAGCAAGTGTAGAAACATCATTTAAATTCCCTTCAAAACTCATTAAAACATAAGGATGAACACTATAACAAGCTGTACAATATGCTCCTCCTCTTTTTCCTTTATTATTGCACGAATCAATCCAACCATCAGTAAA
>CANRLB010000110.1 GCA_947631365.1 uncultured Bacilli bacterium
AATATAGAAAGTAATCGTTATTTTTGGACTGATAAAAATAGTAAAGTTGATATATCTCATCGTCGATTTACAAATATGGAATTAATTTATAAAGCAATTGAAAAATTAAAAATAGATAAAGAGACAGATACTAATAATTTATTTAAATATTCAGCAGTTCCTCTTAATTTAACTAAAATAGATAATAAATCAACAGCTAATAAAATAGATATTTATTTTAGTAATAGTAATTATGTAACTTATGAATATGATAAAGAAGAAAAAGTATATAAAAGAAGTGTTAAAGGTAAAGAACATATTGATAATTTAACAAATGAACAAATAACTGTTAAAAATATTATTGTTTATAAAGTAAAAAATTATACTATTGCAGGAAATCCAGATATTTTACAAGAATTAGAAAATGTTGGTAGTGGTGAGGGTTATTATATAACAAATGGTTATGCCATTAATATTAAATGGCAAAAAGAATGTCACAGTTGTCAAACTAAATATACTTATTTAGATGGTAGTGAAATAATCTTGAATGATGGTAATACTTTTATAGAAATTATGCCTACTAGTAAAGAATTAAAAATTTCATAAAAAAAAGATTACTTAATATAATTTAGTAGGAGGATTATATGGAAAAAATAATCGAATTTATTGGAAACAATTATGCGTGGTTTTTAACTATTACTATTATCTTATTATTTGGTTTAATTGGTTACATTTATGATAATAGAAAAGATAAAAGTATAAAAGAAGAAAAAAATGAATCAGTTAAAGAAAATGAAGTAGTAATAGAAGAAGTAAAAACAGAGAAAATTAAAAATGAAGAACCTGTTTTATTAGATGGTCAAAAAGATGAAGAACAAAAGCCTGAGGAGATTAGAGATGAAATAGAAGTCCAATAAGGACTTTTTATTTTGTTAAAAATTTGTTATAATGAAGAAGTTAAGAATTAAGGAGTGAAATTTAAATGAATTTAACAACAATATGGGGGATTATTACAAAAATAATTGACATAGGTATTGTTTGGTTAGTTTTTTATTATATATTAAAAAATGTTAAAAATAATATTAAATTAGTTTTGATAGTTAAAGGGGTCGTTATAATTTTAATAATTAAGATTTTAAGTGACTTACTAAATCTTTATACTGTTGGTGTATTACTTGAATATATTGTATCTTGGGGTCCACTTGCTATCATCGTTATTTTCCAACCGGAAATAAGAAGTGTTTTAGAAAATCTAGGCCGGACCCAACTTCTTGGGCGACATAAAATATTAACTGTTGATGAAAGAGAAAAAGTTGTTTATGAAATAATGAAGGCCATTGAATATTTTAAGAAAAATCGTATTGGGGCTTTAATTGTTATTGAAAGAGAAGTTTCTTTACAAGAATATATTGAAAATTCAACTAAAATATATGCTGATTTATCAGAGGATTTATTAGAATCAATTTTCTTCCCTAATTCTCCTCTTCATAATGGAGGGGTTATTATTCAAGGTGATAGAGTTACATCAGCAAAAGCCATTTTTAAAACTAGTATGAATCCAAATGTTAGTAAACGTTTAGGAACAAGGCATAGAGCAGCTTTAGGAATTGTTGAAGAAAGTGATGCCATTGCTTTAATTGTATCAGAAGAAAATGGTCGTATTTCGATTGCGTGCAATAATGAACTTAATTATAATCTAACTCTTGATGAATTTAGAATGAAATTAATTGATGAATTAAGTCCAAAAGAAGAAGTTTTCTTTGATGCATCAGAAGATGAGGGTGGTGAAGAAAATGAGTAAAATCTTTAAGAAAATTGGAAGAATGATTTATGCTATTATAGAATCTTTTCTTAAATTTATTGATAAAATAATTATCATGCCAATAAGTCGTCTTGTTTATAATATTTCTAAATCAACAAGTGGTAATAATACTAATTTTAATAAATTATTAAATAGACCACAATTTTTAATAATTTTATCTTTAATATTTGCTATTATTTGCTTTGTTTTAATAGATAATAAAGTTCTTAATTTAGTTAGTAATGAAGCTGGAATAATTGATAATGTACCGGTTAATTTAATTTATAATGAAGGAGTGTTTGTTGTTGAAAATGTTCCTGAAACAATAAAAATTACTATTGCTGGTAGTAAAGAAAATATTTATCTTGCCAAACAATTTGGGGAATTTAGTGTTGATTTAGATTTATCTAAGTATACTAAACCAGGTACTTATAAAGTTGCTTTTACATATTCTAAAAATGTTGATTCGGTAGATTATATTTTAAGTCCAGCCTATCTAACAGTTACTATAAAAAATAAAGTAAGTGAAGAAAAAAGTGTTAGTTATGATTTAGTAGGTACTGATGATTTAGATAAAAAACTAAGTGTTTCAAGTGTTACTCTTGATCGTAATGAAGTAGTAGTTAAAGGTAGCAAAGAAGCCTTAGATCAAATTTCATCAATAAAAGCTTTAGTAGATGTCTCTAATCCTGATTTTAAAAATGCTGATACATATGAACTTATGAATATTCCTTTAATTGCTTACGATAAGAAAGGTGAAATTGTAAATAATATTGAAATAGTACCTAATGTTTTAACTGGTTCACTAGTTTTAACAAGTCATAAAGAAAATGTTCCCCTTACAGTTTCAACAACTGGTAAATTAACAAATGGTAAAGCAATTGCGTCAATTCTTATTAATAATAAACCAGGTTATTATGTTGATATATATGGTGAAGAAGAGGAAATAAAAAATATTAAATCTGTTCCTGTTACTATTAACATTGATGGCCTAGGTACTGAATCAGTTAAAAATTATACGGTTGTTATAAGTAGGCCAAGTGGAGTACGTTATATTAGTGATAAAAACGCAACTATTTCTGTTACTTTTGGTGATGAAGAACAAAAAACTGTAGAAGTAAGTTCTATAGATCATAAATATTTGGCTGATGGATATAGTGCAACAATTATTTCCCAAGGAACTACGGAAGTTCAAGTTAAAGGGGTAGCTTCCAATATTAACAATATTGATGCAAGTAATGTAAAAGCTTATGTAGATTTATCTAATCTTGGTGAAGGTACTTATGATGTACCAGTAAAAATTGAAAATACTAATCCATTAGTAAATTATACTGTAACAAGAACTATTCAAATAAAAATAACAAAAAATTAGAATTTAGTTTTCTAATTTTTTTTGTACATATTTTTAAAAAAGTAACATAAAATATCCAATAGATAGCAATTTTAAATTTTGACATTTGCTTGACATTTGCCTTCTTTTTTGCTATAATTATCAGCGTGTGGTGCATTATTCTAGTCACTAACATTGTCTGAAGGTAGGGCTAAAAATCTACCAATAGAAAAAGACACTTTA
>CANRLB010000111.1 GCA_947631365.1 uncultured Bacilli bacterium
CTTTAATAATATCAAATATATTTTTTAGTAATTCTTCATTAGACTTATATTTATAACAATTATTTTTATTAAATCCTAATTTAATTGCTTCTTCTGAAATGTATTGAGATTTATCTCCAACCGTTAATAAAATATCTATCTTATTTTGATATAATATTTTTCCAACTTCACGATGCAGTTTTTCACTGTAATCACCTAATTCAAACATATCTCCTAAAACAGCAATTTTTCTTGTATTTTTTAAACTTCCTAAATAATTTAAAGCTGAAGCCATTGAATCTAAAGAAGCATTATAAGCATCATTTATTAAAGTTATATTATTAACTTTAATAATTTCCATTCTCTTTTTAGTTAAATTAAAATTCAAAATTCCCTTTTTAATTTTAGCAATGGGGATATCAAGATAACAACCAACAGCAACCCCAACTAAAGAATTGAGAATAAAATGATTTCCCGGAATATTTAATTTTATATTATAAATTTTATTATTTAAATTAATATCATAATTACTTGCTAATTCATCACTTTGAATATTAATAGCTTGATACATAGAATGATTTTCAATTCCATAAGTAATAAATTTTATTTTATCTTGATTATTTAAATAGTATTCATTTAATAAATCATTATCATTATTGATAATTAATACTTTATTATCCATCCCATTTAAAATCTCTAATTTAGCTTTTAAAATATTTTCTCTCGATTTTAAAATACCTATATGACTTGTTCCAATATTTGTAATAATACTTATGGTAGGTTTAGCTATTTTAGATAATAAATCAATTTGTCCCAAACCATTCATTCCCATCTCTAAAACTAAACAATTTTCATCTTTTAAAGAAAGAATAGTTAAAGGAAGACCAATATTATTATTATAATTACCCTCTGTTTTTAAAACTTTATATTTTTGAGATAAAACACTAGCTACAATATCTTTGGTACTAGTTTTTCCTACGGATCCTGTAATAGCTACTACCAAAATATCATATAAGCTTCTTTTATATTTAGCAAGAGATTGTAAACATTCTATTACATCATCAACTAAATAGATAAATGTATCAGGATATTTAGCTAGTATATCTTTATCAATTTGTGTATCCTTACTTAATATGCAACCAATACTTCCCTTTTTTAAAGCATCATAATAAAGATCGTTACCATTAATATTTTCTCCTTTAAATCCTAAATAAACATCACCTTTTTTAATAGTGCGGGTATCTTTAGAAAAACTTTCTAATAAAGTATCTAGATTGCCTTGAATTAAATTTCCTTGATATATTTTTAATAAATCTTTTAAATAAATGTTATGCATTATTGATTCTCCTTAACAATATCTAAAATTATATTATACAATTTATTATTAGCTTCCTCTAAATCACTATCTACTTTAAAGGGAGTGCCAAAAGTTAATTTTAAATTATTAGTTCTAAAACGATATTTACCAGTGATAGCAAAAGGAATAATAGTGGCATTACTTTTTTTAGCTAAAGAAACTGACCCATACTTAAATGGCTGAAGTAATTCATTAGTTTTATTTCTAGTGCCTTCAGGAAAAATTCCTAAAGCTAATCCTTGATTTAAAACTTTTAAAGCTTCACTTTTAGCATTATCATCATGAATTTTTCTATTAACAGGAATACATCCTACCATTTTAAAAAACCATCTTGTTTTAGGATTTTCAAAATATTCAATTTTAGCCATAAAATGAATTGGTCTTTTACTTTTTAAAATAAGTAAACATTGATCCATTAAATGGATATGATTACCACAAAAAATAACAGGGCCAGAGTCAGGAATAACTTCTTTATTAAAGGTTTTATAAGGATAATAAAACTTAAAAATTAAACCTAAAGGATATTTTAAAAAATTATACCAAAACATTCCAAATTCATTTTTTTTAAATGATTTAAATATAATAAAAATTATATAAAGACAAATTAATATTAATATTATATACATTATCATAAACTACCTACTTATTCATTAATTCTTTTTGTAATGCAAGATAATCAGTTTTAGCCATTTTAGTTTTAGGAAATTCCTTTTTATAAATATATTCTCTTGGTAACATATAATGAGCTAAGTTAGATGATGCATAATCCATAATTTCTTTTTTTACGGTATAGGATTCTTCTATTCCATCTTCTAAAATAATAAAAGCTTTAGCAATTTCTTTTTTATAAGGATGAGGAATACCAACAACACAGGCATCTTTGATAAAAGGATGATTTTTTAAAACTCTTTCAATATATTCTGGATAGATATTATAACCTGAGGAAATAATAATTCTTTTAATTCTTTGAACGTAAAAAATCACTCCATCTTCATCCATATAACCTAAATCTCCAGTGGCAATATATTTACGACCATCTTTAAATTTTTGTAAAACACTTTTGGTAGCTTCTAAATTATTTAAATAACTATCCATTACCACAAAACTGCTAATATATATTTCCCCGACTTCTTTTGGTTTACATTCATTCTTAGTTTTAGGATCAATAATTCTAACTACATTACCGGGAAGGGGTATACCAACACTTCCTAATTTATCACTACCTTTGGTACCAAAAGTAACGGGTCCACAAGTTTCAGTCATACCATAGCCTTGAATAATTTTTGCTTTAGAATGATGCGATGCTAAAAAATCATTAATAATTTTATTTTTTTCCGGTGACAAAGAATCGCCACCACATACTAAACATTTTAAATATGATAAATTAGCTTTTTCTAAATATTTATTATTAAGCATTGCTTCAAATAAAGTTGGTACTCCCAACAAAAAATTAGGTTTATATTTAAATAGTAATTTATCAAATCTTTTGGCATTAAATTGAGGAACGCAAATAACTTCTGCCCCTCTACATAAAGGAATAAAAAGGCCCACTACTAAACCTAAACAATGAAACATCGGAATGATAAGAAGCAAAGAATCCCCAATGGAAACATCTGGAAAAAACACTTTAGCTTGTTCATTAACGCCAATAATACTTTTATTTTTTAAAACTATACTTTTAGGAGTTCCTGTTGTCCCACCACTATGAAGAATAACAGCAACTTCTTCTTTTCCAACTTTAATGGTAGTATCTTTATGGTACTTATTGCCTAAATTAATAAATTCTTTCCAAAAAAGATAAAAATTATTTTTAACTGGTTTATCTTCTTTTCTTCCTAAAGTTATATTATACATAGTATTTAAAAAAACTGGCATAGAATCAGAAGGACTAGAAATAATTACTCTTTCTACTTTAGTTTTTTTAATAATATTTTTTATTTTACTATAACATTGATTTAAAACAATTAAGACT
>CANRLB010000112.1 GCA_947631365.1 uncultured Bacilli bacterium
TTTTCTATTTTATTTATAATATCTTCTATATCATTATTCATATTTTCATCTCCTTTTTTAAAACATTAATTACTTTAACATAAATTTGCATGAAAAACTAGTTTTTATATCAAATAGATTTTGTGGTATACTATTCTTAAGAGGTTTGTTATGGCAGATTATAAAGAAATAAAAAATGAAAATTATAAAGTGGGGGATATTATTAAAGGCCAAGTAACAGGTATTGAAAATTATGGAATATTTGTTAGTATTGATCCATTTTATGATGGCCTTATTCATATATCGGAAGTATCTAGAACATTTGTCAAAGATATTCATGATTATGTAGAAATTGGAGAAACAATTTATTGTCAAGTTTTAGAAGTTGATGAAGAAAGTCTTCATTTAAAACTATCAATAAAAGATATTAATTATAAAGCCACAAGTTCTAATGGGGAAATAGTAGAAACAAGAAAAGGATTTTTACCTTTAAAAGAAAACTTAGATAAATGGATAGATGAAAAATTAGCAATTTATAAAAAATAATTTAGGAGGAAATATGTTTTTATTTGAAGAATGTGAAAAGAATATAAGGATTTATAATTATTTGATTAGCGAGGAAAGGTTATATCATTTTAAAAAAGAACAAATGGCTAAAATACCAGAAGATGAAAGAGTATTAAAGGCTATAACTAATTATCGTCACTTTCCTTTAGAGGAAAAGAAAAAAATACTAGCTTATAGTGATTTAAATTATGCAATTTGTATCAAATATGGCGTTCGATCAAGTTATCATTTTTTACGTCCTTATGAAATAACGGAAGAAGAAAAAGATCGCCAAAGAAAATTATTAGAAGATTATTATCTCTTTTTAAGAACTTATGGGTCAAAATATTATATGATTTATGGTAAAAGTAATAATGCTTGTCTAGCTGATGATAAAATGCCAGAATTAAAAGGTCAATTAACTATAAGTAGCAAGGGATTATTTTTAATACCAACTTCCAATTATAAGTATGTAGATGATAATAATATAACAATGGATAATATTTTAAACGTTCCCGAAACTTTGTATTTTTTAGAATCATTTTTAGCATCGGATTTTAAAAATATTCCCGAGCAGTATATTTTGGAATATTTAAAATTATTTGCTAAACCAGAGATGAAGGATATTGATATTGATACCTATAATATGATGGTAAAATATAATCTAGCTAGTAGAGAAGATTTAGATAAAAAAATAGAAGATAGCCATAAAGTATTAAAATTAATTAAAAGCACTAAATAATTTTTTTATAAAAAGTATATTTAAACAGGAGGTAAAAAATGACATATTTGGGTGATTTTGATTTAAAAAGAGAAGAAGAATTAGTTAATTCAATAAAATGGTTTCAAAATATTTTAACTAAAGATAATAATAGTTATATAAAAATTATTGTTAGTGAATTAAGTAAGAGACTATTTAATAAAATGTGTGAAGATGGCTTATTAAACTATAATGATGCAATTTTAGATATAGAAGAAGCTAAAAAAGAATACATTAGAAGAAAACAAACAGAGGAATTTCCCAAAGTACTTTTTATGTTATCCCCTAAAATAAATTCGTGCTTTGGTGATGAAGAAATGTATTATATTAGCAAGTTTAAGAATAGTCTTATAAAAGATGGATTTATAACTATTGATAGCGATGAAAAAGATTTAAACTATTATAAATCAATATTTTATTGTACTATTGCTAATCCAGAATCAAGCTATATAATGTTACCAGATCTAGAACAATTTAAAATTATGTGTTCTAAAGCTAATCCCCATATGTTAGATATAATTAGATATATATTAGGCGTATATAAAATAATAGATGATAAAGTAATTATTAATAATCCTAATATTTTGCCTAAAATAAATAATTGGAAACTAGCGAGCAAAGTTTTTGAAGAACACACTAGTATAATTACAAAAGAATCACGCTATTTGCTCAAATATGATTATTTTGGTAATTATAGTTTCGAATGTGGCTTTTACAAAGCTCATATAGATTATGATTATCTTTCTAACAATTTTAAAAACACAAAAATAGATACAACCAATTTATCTAAAGAAGAATATGATGAAATAGATAATTACGCTCAATGGAATTTACTTACTAAAGATACAGATGGTAATTATCATATAAATTATTATACATATTCGCTATTATTATATATATTAAATGGGTATAAAGATTATAATATATATCAATGTGTTAGATTTTGGTGGAATGAAAAAAATTTAAAAGACATTATTGATGAATTAGTTGTTGAACAGATGAAAAAAATGGAAACTGATCCAGATAAAGCAAAAAGGGTTGTTTACTTTGCCCAAGAATATAGTCGTATTTTACAAAATAAGGGTCATATAATTCACACAGCATTAGATTTATTTAAAGAATATATTGATGAAGTAGATTTATTTAAAGAATTATTAGAAAAAAGAGAAGATAATTTAGCTTTGAAAAGAAAAGTGAATCAATAATTTTAAAAAATAACTTTCTAAAAAGAAAGCTATTTTTTTTGAAATTAAACTTCTTCATCATAAGGACGCGGTGTCATCGTACAATTACCATTTTCATCATATTCAAATTTCATATAAAATGTAGTAAATTCTTGTTGCCTTCCATAAAATTTTTTTTCTCTTTCAAAGTATTTCTCTAATTCTTGTTGTCTTGTTAGAGGATCTTCATAAAGCGTTTCATAAAATATATCGTTTTCATAAAAACTATGTCGTTCAATTTGAGGAATACTTCCTCTCTCTTTTTCTCCATAAATATTCTTGACTATAGTATAGCATAAAAATTCAAATATAACATTAAAAATAAAAAACTCCTAAATAAGGAGCTTAATTTTTAAGATGGTGCCCAAGGCCGGACTTGAACCGGCACGAGGTTTAAATCTCGCAGGATTTTAAGTCCTGTGCGTCTACCTATTCCGCCACTTGGGCAGGCACGTCTTAATCGCTTAAGACAATATTGATTATAACTTGTTTTTGAAAGAATTTCAATACTTTTTTTTAATTATTTTTAACTTGTAGCTGTTGACATACTAAAATATCGTGTGTTATAATCAATTTGTCCGTTGAAAAATGGAGGAATACCCAAGTCTGGTTGAAGGGACCGGTCTTGAAAACCGGAAGGTCGGGTAACCGGCGCAGGGGTTCGAATCCCTTTTCCTCCGCCATTTAAATTTTATCGCGGGATGGTAGCAGTTTGGTAGCTCGTCGGGCTCATAACCCGAAGGTCGAAGGTTCAAATCCTTCTCCCGC
>CANRLB010000113.1 GCA_947631365.1 uncultured Bacilli bacterium
AATGAACTTGCTTATAACTTAACATTAGATGAATTTAGAATGAAATTAATTGAAGAATTAAGTCCAAAGGCTGAAGTCTTCTTTGAAGCAGAAGAAAAAGAAGGCGGTGAAGATAATGAGTAAGTTTTTTAAAAAAATTGGTAAAATATTATGGTTAATAGTTGATTCAATATATCAAGTTATTGATAAAATAATTATTATGCCAATTAGTAGAATAGTTTATAATGTAAACAAATCAATGAGTGCCAATAATATAAGTTTTAATAAACTTCTTAATCGACCACAATTTTTAATAATTATATCATTAGTATTTTCAGTTATTTGTTTCTTCTTAATTGATAATAAAGTTATTAGTTTAGTAAACACCGAAGCTGAAAGAATTAAAAATGTTCCGGTAAAATTAGTTTATAATGAAGAAGCTTTTGTCGTAGAAAACGTTCCTGAAACAGTAGATATAACTATTGCAGGACGTAAAAGTGATATCTATTTAGCAAAACAACTTGGCGAATTTGAAGTAGAACTTAATTTATCTAAATATACAGAAGCTGGTACTTATAAAGTATACTTTACTTGTAGTGAAGCCATTGATTCAGTAGATTATATCTTAGATCCATCTTATTTAACAGTTACTATTAAAGATAAAGTAAGTGAAGTTCAAAGTGTTACTTATGATTTAGTTGGTACTGATGATTTAGATCCAAAACTAAGTGTTGACAGTGTTACTTTGGATAGTAATGAAGTTATTGTTAAAGGTAGTCAAGATCGTATTGATGAAATATCATCTATTAAAGCTTTAGTATCCGTTGCTGATGAATCATACACTGAAGAAGGAACATATGAACTTACAAGTATTCCACTAGTAGCGTACGATAATAATGGTGAAATAGTTAAGAATGTAGAAATAGTACCAAATACTTTAACCGGAACATTAGTACTTAATAGTTATCATACAACTGTACCAATTTCGGTACTTACAACGGGTAAATTAGTAAGTGGTAAAGCTATTGCATCCGTTTCAATTAATGGAAGTGCATCATATTCAGTTGATATATATGGTGAAGAAAATGAAATTAAGGAAATAACTTCTGTACCAGTATATATTAATGTTGATGGCATGGGTAGTGAATCTGCTAAAAATTATACGGTAGTTATTAGTAAACCAAATGGTGTAAGATATATTAGTACTAAAAATGCTACAATTGCTGTAACTTTTGGTGATGAAACTCAAAAGACTTTAGAAATGAGTGAAATAATGAAACGAAATGTTCCGGAAGGATATACAGCAACGCTCGATTCAGTAAAACCATCAGTTCAAGTTAAAGGTGTAGCTTCAAATATTAATAGCATTAATGATATTAAAGGTTATGTTGACTTAGCAGGACTTGGTGAAGGTACCCATCAAGTAGAGGTAAAAATTGAAAATACTAATCCACTTGTTAATTATGAAGTATCTGCTACTGTATCAGTAGTAATTAAGAAGGATTAAAAAAAGCACAAATGTGCTTTTTTTGTTAAGCATGTCTTGACTCTCGGGGGGGGTAATATATAATAATCTTATAATAGATAATTGTGACATATACACAAATACGATATATATGGTATAATATAAAAGATAATAGAGAAGGTTATTATAGATGAAGAGAGTAATAAAAAATAACTACAAATTTATATTAGGTTTAATACTTGGCTTAGTAATATCTGTAACTACTGTGTATGCTATTGATGCATATATCGAAAGTAATAAAGTAACATATAATAATCATAATAAAAGTAATGTAGAAGAAGCCATAGATGAATTATATGAGAAAAGTGGCATGCATCAAGAGAAATGGGTAGATCCAATACTTAATGGAGCAGATCCAGTATTTGATAAAGAAGGGAAATTAATACCAGTAGAAATAAAATCAAATGGAGAAGTTTATTATGCCAATCTAAATAGTGAATGGTATAATTATAGTGAAAAAAGATGGGCCAATGCTGTAATACTAATAGAAAATCCAAGTAATACAAATTATGGGGTAGGAGATAAGATAGAAGAAGATGATATCGAAAGTTACTTTGTCTGGATACCAAGATATCAATATAAAGTGTGGGATTTAGGAAAATATACTTCTTCAAATGTTATGACTGATATGAAAAATAGCAAGTCAGATGTTGAAACATCATATTTAAACATGAATGGACATGCTCGACTAATAGATATAAAATTTGGTGATGCAAGTACAATACCAAAAATGGCCGAACCAAGTACAACAGGAGTATATTATACTCATCCAGGCTTCACTTTAGGAACAAAAAATTTGAATGGTTTATGGGTCGGTAAATTTGAAACGGGTGGTTCAGTAAGTGATATAATAATAAAACCAAACGTAACGTCGTTGCGAAATGAAACAGTAAAAACATTCTTTGATGCTGGCTATAATTATAATAGAACTTTGGATAGTCATATGATGAAGAATACGGAATGGGGAGCAGTTGCCTATCTTTCTCATTCTATATATGGTATAGGTAGTGAAATAAGTATTAATAATAATTCGAATTATATAACTGGTTATTCATCATATAATGCTGATCAACATGCTGGTAATGGAGAATATGGAACTGAGCCTCCAATTACAATGCCTTGGAATAGTGGAGCAGGATATTTTGCAAGTACGACTGGAAACATAACCGGAGTATATGATATGTCAGGTGGTACTTATGAAAGAGTAGCGGGCACTATAGATGGTTTAGTAGATAGTAGTGGTTTTAGTACTACGGAATTAAAAAATTATATGAATAATGGTTATATGGATAAATATTCTACAAGTAGTGACAAAAATGCTTATAATTATCGAATACTCGGCGATGCTACAGGAGAAATGGGACCTTTTTATAATTATTATGAAAAAAATGGATCTGCATATGATCATAATAGTTGGTATTCAGACTATTCTAGATTTATATATAAAGATTCCGCATGGTTTGAAAGAGGTGGAAGATATCTAGCTGGCCCACTATCTGGACAATTTTCTTTTCGAACTACGTCAGGGGTTGCAAATGATGGCGCTAGTTTCCGAATTGTTGTTGCTCTTACTAATTAAATAATTTTTTAAAATAATGTAATTAAAGTAAATAATTTTCTAATTTGCAAGTATAATATATTAGAAAATTATTTTTTTTACGTGAAATTGACAATTTTTAGTAAATTTGCTATAATTTTCTTGTGGTGCATTATTCTAGTCACCTAACATTGTCTGAAGGTAGGGCTAAAAATCTACCAATAGAAGA
>CANRLB010000114.1 GCA_947631365.1 uncultured Bacilli bacterium
TCTTCCTTACCATATAATTGATCACCATATAAAGGACATCCTCTACTTGCAAATTGCAAACGAATTTGATGATGACGGCCGGTAATTAAATTAACTTTAACTAAATTTAAATTATTATGTTTCTTTATTAGTTCATATTCTAATTTAGCATATTTGCCTTGTTCTTTATTTGTAATAATACTTTTTTCGGATACTTTTTCAATGTAATCTTCCATTATACCTTTTTTATCTATGTTGCCATAACAAACTAGCAAATATTCTTTTATCATTTCGTGATTTTGAATAATTCTAGATAAACGAGCTGCTGCTTTACTAGTTTTAGCAAAAACCATAATGCCACCAACCGGACGGTCTAAACGATGAACAAGTCCTAAATAAACATTGCCTGGTTTTTGATATTTTTCTTTTAAATAACTTTTGATCATGGTTAGTAAATCTAAATCTTTGGTATAGTCGCTTTGGCATAAGATATTCGGTTTCTTTTCTACTACTATTATGTGATTATCTTCATATAAAATGTTTAAATTATTCATTTTCTACTCTTCCTGTAATACCACAAGATAAATATAGACTACTATTTTGGGTTGGTAAGCATAAATCATCTACTAAAATTTTTTTATCTTTAAAATTAAGTTTTAAAATATTTTCTAAAGAAACATTAGGCAGATTAGTTGAATATGTATTAATTATAAAGAATAAGAAATTATCATCTAATATTTCCTTACATAATTTAATTAAGTTTTCTAAGTCATTCTCTAGTGACCACACTTCACCATTAGCACCTCTGCCATAACTAGGTGGATCCATAATAATGGCATCGTATTTATTGCCACGCCTTATTTCTCTTTTCACAAATTTAATAACATCATCAACTAAATAACGAACTGGTTTATCTTCTAAATTATTAAGCTTAACATTTTCTTTAGCCCATTCAATCATCCCTTTAGATGAATCGACATGGGTAACCTTAGCCCCGGCTTTTAAACATGCAACCGTAGCACCACCAGTATAGGCAAATAAATTTAATACTTTTATCTCTCTATTACTTTCCTTTATTTTATCCATGGCATAATCCCAATTACATGCTTGTTCGGGAAATATACCAGTATGTTTAAAGCCCATTTCTTTAATTAAGAATTTTAAATCTTTATACTTAATTATCCAATTTTCTGGCGTTTTTAATTTGTTTTCCCAATGACCTCCACCAGTATTACTACGATGATAGATAGCATTTACTTTATATTCAGAAAAATCACCTAAATCCCAAGTAATTACAGAATCTGGTCTTAAAAGTAAAATATCTTTCCAACTTTCAAGTTTCATTCCTTTACTTGTTTTAAGTATTTTATAATCTTGCCAATCATTACTTACTAACATAGAAAAATCACCTACAAATTTATTATACAATAAAAAAAAGAAATAACCTAATATTTAATTTAATGCTAAAAAAATCAAATTAGTTAAACTAATCTGATTAATCACTTGTTTTTGATATATTATTAACTGCATATATTGCATCGTTTGCAGCAGTTACTAATTGATAAACATCTTTTTTAATAACATCACCAATTGCATATACCCCATTTATATCTGTTTCATATTTTTCATTTACCTTGATGTAACCTTGTTCATCTAAAATATTTAAATTATTAAATATTTCGGTATTAGGTTTATAACCAATATAGATAAATACTCCCGCTACATCTAATTTTTGGTCATTATCTAAAATTATACTTTCTATTTTACCATCGACTTCATTATATTCTTTAATATTTACATTACAAATAATTTCCATATTTTTAGTATTTTTAACTTTAGTTTCTAAATATTTTTCCCCTTTAAATCTATCTTTACGATTTAAAATATAAACTTTATGACAAATTTTAGCAAGATATAAAGATTCTTGTAATGCACTGGAACCACTTCCTACAACGGCAACATCCCTATCTTTATAAAAAGCGCCATCACAAGTTGCACATGTACTAATACCACGACCAAGTAAATCTTTTTCATTATCAAGGCCTAGGAATTTAGGTTTAGTACCAGTTGCAATTATTACATATTTTGCATGCAATTCTTCATTTTTAGTTACTACTATTTTTTCATCACCTTGAATTTTTAAATCTACTACTTCACTAAATTGATAAGGTATTTCTAAATCTTTAATTTGCTCTAATAATTTTTGAGAAAAGTCAACCCCATTAATATTAATTAAGCCAGGGTAATTGCTAATAGTTTCAATATTATTAAGCATACCTCCAACGGCACCTTTATCTATTAGTAAAACATTTAAATTGGCTCTTTTGGCATAAATACCGGCAGTAACACCACCAATGCCCATACCAATAACTATTAAATCATACATAAATATTCATCCTCCTATCTAACTGTCCCATTTTGTTCTTCATTATATAAATCTTCAAAGCGCCCCTTTCTACTAAGCATAATAAATATTACTAAACCAGTAATAAATAAAATAACTGATACTATTTGAGCTACTCTAAAACCAAAGAACATCAAAGAATCTGTTCGCAATGATTCAATAAAGAATCTCCCAACAGAATAATACATCATATAAAGGCAAGTAAGTTGTCCTCTTTTTAAATAACGATACCTTCTTACAAAAAGTAAAATAATAAAACCAATTAAACAAAAGATACTTTCATAAAGAAATGTTGGATGATAATAAACATTACCTATTTTCATACCTTCAATTATTTTTTCTGGTATATGCAATTCTTTTAAATGATAATAAGTTGTCGCTGCCCCATGAGCTTCACTATTAAAGAAATTGCCCCATCTTCCTATAGCTTGCGCTAAAAGTAGTGGTACTACTACTATATCGGTTATTTTAAAAGTATTTATATTATATCTTTTGGTATAGATGATTATGGTTAATAAACCACCAATAATACCGCCATGTATAGCAAGTCCACCTTCCCAAATCTTAAATACATCTAAAATATTATTTTGATATAATTCGAAGTTAAAAATACAATAATAAATGCGAGCACAAATGATACCAACTATAATAACCCAAAAGGCTAAATTAAACATAAAATCTTTGGGAATATTAAATCTTTTACCTTCTCTAATAACCATAAATATTGAAATAAGCATACCAGTAAGTAACATTAAAGAATACCATCTAACTTCAAAACCACCGATTGTAAATGCAATTGGATTCATCCTATCACGTATAATCAATCTTATAGAAATATTAATTAATTTCTTATTGATTGATCCCTTTCTATTAATATTTTTTTAT
>CANRLB010000115.1 GCA_947631365.1 uncultured Bacilli bacterium
TAATTTTTAATATTTATCATAAATTATAAAGAAGATTAATTGAAAGAAGGGTTTTATATAGAAAATATTTCACTTGGCCAAATTGCAGGTATAATAACTTTCTTAAGTATATTTATTAGTGCCATTGCGGGACTTATTGCCTTCTTTAAATCATTTATGGCTAAAATACTTAAACCAATTGATCAAAAAATAGAAAGATTAGAAAAAGTATCAACAACTAATCGTAACAACATCGAATTAGAACTAATAAAGATGTTTTTAGTTAATTTTATCAATGATACGGAAGAAGGAAATTTAAAATCACCAATTCAGAAGCAAAATGCTTTTGAACTATATGATCGCTATTTAAGTTTAGGTGGCAATTCCTATGTCCATGATCGTTGGGAAAAATTACTTAAAGAAGGAAAAATATAATAATAAAAAAAATACCTTTTGGTATTTTTTTATATAGTCTTATTTAATTTGGGAGCTTTTTCTAAAGAAATATTATTATGGTTAATAAAAGTCAGTTCAGCCAAAGGATAAACTCCAAAAGGGAAAGAAATATAAAATTCTTCAGCTATTTCTTCTCCATTATTAATGCTAATAATTTTTATATTATTTTCTTCACTATTTGGAGGTATAACATAAGAATATCCAATTGTAACTCTTTTACCCTTTTCTTCTGATACTTTTAAAGCTATATTTTTAAGTTCCATCATTTCTTCTTCACTATAATAACCAGAACTATAAAAAACAATCATATCACAATCATCTATTTGACAGTCATTGTCATTTCTGGCCATTCTAATATATCGAGGGCTTTTCCCAAAAATATTTAATTTTAAGCTTGGATAACGTCTTTCTAATTTTTGTAGGCTTGACCAATAAGCATTATGGGATAATAAAACGATTGATAGATTTTGGCCACTTTCTAAATAATCAATTAATTTATTACTATGTTTTAAATCCATATTTATTTACCATTTCTAAATTTACGTTTTCGCTTTTTATTTTCAAAATTGGGATAAGTATAAAATGTATCATATAAATATGTGCAATTATCAGGAACTCTAAATACTTCAGAACAAACAATTTCTAATAAATCTCTACAATCAGAAAACATTATTTGGTTATTTACTTTAGTAAAACCATAAAATAAATCTTTGCTACCAATATTTATTCCTACCCATTGACTTTTTTCTGCATCAAAGGCAATATATGTTCCCTCAAAGCCTTTATTAGCTAATATAGCAAAAGTAGATTCATAATAATCATCAATTAAATGATGAACTATGCCACTATCTTCTTTTAAGTCATAATCATCTCGATATTTATCTGCTACCATTTTAATAACATTTTCTTTATCATTTAAAACATAAAAAATTTGCTTTGAATCAGATGATAAATTATTTAACATATAAAAATTATTTTTCTTATTTTGATTACCTTCAAAAGTACAAAAAACAATTCTCTTATCATTTGACATTAGATGATTAATGTTTAAATGACATTCTTCTTGTTTACTTTTATAAAGCATAACACTATAAATTAATTTTTCCATATCTTTGATGTTTATTTTTCTACCAATATAAGCAATAAAGCCTGTTATTATGTCTTTTTCAGTCATATATTTCCTTCCTTAATTAAATTTTCCATTTATTATATCTTACATTTTATAATTTAACAATATATTTACTCTTCTTTTTTATTTTTATCTTCATCTCGAGCCTTTAAATATTCTTTTAATTCTTTAGCAACATTTAAAGGAATAATTTCACTAAGTTCATCTAATGAGGCATTTTTAATATTAGTTAAATTACCATATTTTTTAATTAATTCTTTTTTTCTTACACTACCTATTCCTTCAATAGTATCTAAAATACTACTAATACTTCCCTTACTTCTAAGTGTCTTATGATAATTAATCGTAAAACGATGGACTTCATCTTGCATTCTCGTTAAATAATGAAAAACATTACTATCTTTATCTAAAGGAATAATTCGGTAATTATCGCCATCAATCATTTCGTTGGTACGATGCTTATCATTTTTCTTTAAACCAATAACTTTAATATGAACATTTAAAGAATTTAAAGTGTCTAGACAAGCATTTATTTGATTTACACCACCATCAACAATAATTAAATCAGGGGGTATTTGATGTTCTAAAAGCATCCTATAATATCTTCTGTAAATAACTTCTTTCATCGTGTTATAATCATCATTTTTATCGACACTTACTTTATACTTACGATATTCATTTTTAGCTGGCTTACCATCAATAAAAACAACCATGCCACTAACTGAAAATGAACCAAAAAGATTAGAGTTATCAAAAATATCAATTCTTTTTAAATTATCCATCTTTAAAAGATGTCTTAATTCTTCATTAGCTCCTTCACTACGCTCTTCTTCTCTAATTTTAGTCTTTATTTCATTATCTAAATATATCTTTGCATTTGTATAAGACATATCTAATAATTTCTTTTTAGTTCCCTTCTCTGGCGTAATAAAATTAGCATTAATAAGTTCACTTAGTAAATCTTTATTTATTTCATTACTAACTAATATCTCTTTAGGTACTTCATGACGAATATAAAAATTCATTATATAATAATTTAATTCATCTATTGGATCTATTTTAATTGTCATAATATCATTATGAGACCCAATTAACTTATTATTACGAATAAATAGGATATTAATACCTACATGGCCTTTATCGATAAAATAACCAATAATATCACGATTAACAAAGTCATGCAATTCAACTTTTTGCTTAGCTAAAACTATGTTAATATAATTAAGTTCATCAGTTAATTCTTTAGCCATTTCATAGTTTAAAGTCTCAGCATAAATATTAATTTTTTCTAAAATTTTATCTTTTAATATTTTATCATTACCTCTTAAAAAAGATAATATTTCAGCTTCCATGGCTTTTAATTTTTCTTCATCAATATTTTTAGTACAATAACCAAGACATTCTCCAATATGATAATAAAGACAAACATCTTTAGGCATTCCTTCACATTTTTTTAAAGGATATAATCTATTTATTAATTTAACTATTCTTCTTGCAGCATAGGCATTAGGATAAGGGCCAAAGATTAATTTTTTATCTTTTCTTTTAATATTTAAATATCTCGATACTTTTACTTTAGGATATGGTTTACTAATATATTCAATATAAGGGTAACTTTTATCATCTTTAAGTAAGATATTATATTTTGGATTATATTCTTTAATTAAATTAATTTCCGTTATAAATGCTTCTGTTTCACTA
>CANRLB010000116.1 GCA_947631365.1 uncultured Bacilli bacterium
GTCAAATCTTGTAATTCTGGCGTTTTAAATGTAATTCCTTCTAAAAGCTTATCTATTTCTTCTTTATTTTTTATTTCAGATGGTAAGTCCAAAATTCCTTTTAACCCATCAAGCAAATTAGATTCATAAACATCTTCTGGTTTAATTTCTTCATCTACTTCTTCTGTTGGCTCTTCATCATTTTTGCCTGTTTGATTTAATTCATCTTGTAAAGCTTTCTTTTCAGCTTCTAGTTGTCCAATTTTGGCTAAGGCTTCATTATATTTATCTTCAAATATACTACTCTTATTTAGTTCATCTTGCAAACTTTCTTTTTCACTCTCTAATTGTTCAATAGTAGCCACAGCTTCATTATATTTATCTTCAAATATACTATTCTTATTTAGTTCATCTTGCAAACTTTCTTTTTCACTCTCTAATTGTTCAATAGTATCTACAGCTTCATTATATGCTTCTTAAGAAACTTCCGTTTTAGCACAACCCGCAACTACCCCAATTTGTAAAGCTGCTAAAAGACAAGCTACGCCTTTCTTAAAATTAATTTTCGTTTTTTCTATCATTTAAAAATCCCCCTTTTCGAAAATCATTCTCTAGTATACAGCAAAAATATTATTTGTCAAGGGGTTATAGGCTTTTGATCTTTTTGTAAAAATTTTCACTACCATTGAAAATTTTTTAATATGAATATTTATGATATCTTTCAGATAATGTTGACTTTTATTAAATTTTTGATATTATATTAAGAAACGAATGGAGAATTTTTATGAATTTACGAGAATTAAAAGATTTAAGTACTGAATTATTAGAAAATCATAAGATGTTTGAAGATTTAGATAAAAGAATTGAAGAAAAACGTAATAGGATAAAAGAAGAAATTGCTTCGTTAGAAGAGCAATTAGCAGAAGTAGATAAAGAAAAGGAAAAAGAAACTATTAAGTTAAGAAAAACTTATCAAAATATTTCAGAAATTTTTAATCCTTTTTTAAAAGAAGCCAATGAATATGGATTTTATAATATTGATGATTTAGGAATAGCACTTGCCTTTTTAGCAACTAAAATTACGGGGAAAAATCATATTTTTGATATAAGAGAAAAAGATGATTTTACTTGTATTAATAATGTTGGTATATATTATACGGCTGATGAAGCCTTTTTAGAAAATACGGAAGATAGTACTTCCGATAAAAATTTTGCTTTTGCCAAAAGTAAAGCCCCTGATGCTAATTCAATATATTACGGACGACATGAAAGTGGATGTGTTTATGGCTTGGATACCAGTTTTAATAAATCTGATTTAGTAATGTATTATGACCCTTACACTAATAAGTATCGTCTCATTTACTCTCCAGATGAACAAAATGATTATCCATTTATTGAGGATTTTCTAAATTATGTTTCAATATTTCGTTTAAATAATAATTTAAAGACGATTAATTATGCGCAATTAAAATATTTAGCAGATAGTTTTTTAAGGGAAAATGCAGATAAATATAAACATTTAGAAGATCAGGAAAATAACTTATCTAGAACAAAATAAATTTTCTATTTAAAAATAGCAAACAAATAATTTTTTACTTGTTTGCTATTTTGTTATTTAATCTAAATCATCCATTAATAAAAAGTCTTTTAATTTAATATGTCTTATGGTACTTGTTGAATAATCTATATCGTCATTAGAAATAATTATTTTTTGGGATAAATTATCTATATTTTTAAATGCTTTAATATCTTTTTCATATTCTTTTTCATCTACTAAACTATAAGCAACTTGAATATAATATATTTTATTTTCTTTTTGAGCAATAAAATCAATCTCATTTATACTGAAAGATTTTTTAAAAGCCAACAAATCTTTCACTGCCACTGAAAGATTTTTCAAAAATTAGAAAATCTTTCAGTAGAATTATTATTGTATTTTTATATATTTAATAATATAATAGCTTTTATTAAAGGAGCAATTTTATAAAATTATATAGGTATATTGATTTAAGTTATTCCCTATTTAGAAGATGAAAACAATAAATTAAAAAGGTCTTTATTGCAAAACAATAATAAATTTATAAAATTAAATAAATAAAATCTATAATAAATTCTATTAATTTTTATTTATAAAATATAAAAATTTATATCTATTATAGATTTCAATAATTTTAAATGAAATGTTTTTATTAATTAAATGTGATTTAAAAAATTTCATAAAACAATTTTTATAATTTTTCGTTCTATAAATTCTTAATTTAGCTTTAAATAAAAAGCCAATAATTTCTTTATGTCCATCTAAATTTCTTTTTTATAATATAAAATTATTAAAAAGGTAGCCCAAAATAAGGCCACCTTTTCCAAAATAACTTAAAATTCATATCAATATACCATTTTTATTTATCAATATCAGTTATTTTTTGTGTTAATTATTAAGACTTTCTATTGCTTAACCTTTTCAATACTAACTAAAACTTTAATACCATTAATATTTACTTCTTCGCCACCATCTTTTTCTTTGATTTCTTTAGCTAAAGTTTCATTTTTAATATAATCCATAAATTCATTAATTATATTAGTAAATTCTAAACTATAATAATAAATATTAATTCGATCACTAACTTCATAACCATTTTCTTTACGCATATTTTGAATTTTAGAAACAAATTCTCTTGCATGACCTTCATTAATTAAATCATCAGTAAGATTAGTATTTAAAACAATAAATAAATTATTTAAAGTACCAACATTAAATCCTTCTTTACTAGATATTTTTATTTCATACATTTCACTAGTAATAATAGTATCATTAAATTTAACTTCATTATTATTTAAATCAGTAAGATTAGTATTTTGTAAAAAGTTTTCAAATTCTTTTATTTTAGCTCCAAATAATTTACCTACTACTTTATAATTTGGTTTTAAAGTAATATTCATATATTTATTTAAATCTTCTTCTCTTAAAACTTCTTTAACATTTAATTCTTCTTTAATTAAAGGCACTAAATCAGTTATTTTATCATAAACTGATGCATCAATTATTGCTTCAGATAAAGGTGTTCTAACCTTTATTTTAGCATCTTCCCTCATCATTCTACCCAAAGAAATTAAATTTCTAACTAAATCCATTTTTTCTTCTAATTTTAAATCAATTAAAGATTCATCATAATTAGGAAAATCAGC
>CANRLB010000117.1 GCA_947631365.1 uncultured Bacilli bacterium
AGTATAGCTATAAAAAAAATAAGTCCTTATAATTTACCTAATTTAAAAATAATTATAAATGATGTCTCTAATTTAGAAGAATTATTAAAAAATAAAGTAGATGTAATTTATCTTAATTTTTCTGATCCATGGCCTAAATTAAGACATGAAAAAAGAAGATTAACTTCTAAAAATTTTTTAGATTTATATGCTAAATTATTTAAAAATCATCAATTAATAATTCAAAAAACTGATAATGATGATTTATTTGCCTATAGTTTAAAATCCTTTCAAGAAAATGGTTATAAAATTGAAGAAATATCTTATGATTTACATCAGGAAAATATTTTTAATGTAATGACTGAGTATGAGGAAAAATTTAGTAATGAAGGGATTAAAATAAAATATTTGAAAGTCAGTAAATAAATGGAATTTTATTAATTTACTAATCAGTATCATACGTGTTATAATATTTAGTAGGAGTATTAAAATGATAAAAAAATTATTAATAATATGTTTATCTATTTTTTTAATTACTGGTTGTACAAAATTAAATGATATGTCATATGATGATGTAATAAATGAGATAAAGGTAAATGATGTACAAACTAATAATTATCGAAGAGGTTATAGTTTATATTTGCCTAAAGGTTTATCTATTTTAGATGCCGGAGTTAATTATTTAATACTTTCCAGTGATACAGTAAATTATTATTTATATTTAGATTTTATAAATTATAAAGTAGGGCAAAAAATTAATCATCAAAGTGATAATTCTTATTACTTTAAAGAAATAAATAATAATGGTTTTTTAGGTTATGTTGATATTAAATTATGGAAAAATAATCAATATTTGATTGAAATTATGTATAATTATGCTAAAATAGAAGTGATGGTAGATAAGAATGCAATAAATTATGCTCTTATCAATTCCATAAATGTTTTAAAGAGCATAAGATATAATGATGATATTGTTGAAAAAATATTAGCAAGTGATAGTTTAGATAATACAGAAGAGATATTTGATATTTTTAAAGATGTTGCTAGTAATTCAAATACTTTAGAGTATGAGAATGATGGCAATGAAGATATTACAAAAGACGATATTAAAGATACAGATTATATAAATTAGGAGGATGTTCTTATGAGTTTAGTAAAAAAATTAAAGGATATTTTGTTTGAAGTAGAAGAAGATGAAACAGTACCTATTAAAATTAATGATGATGTAAAAGTTAAAGAAAATAAAAGTGTTAATAGCGAACCTGTTGAATTAAAAAGAGATTTTAATATGTCTAATGATATTGAGATTGATTTTGATTATGAAAATAAAAAAGAAGAAAGCAAACAAATAAAAGATGAATTTAATAATACACCAAGTGAAAGAAATTTATTTACTAAAGAAAATACTTTTAAATTTCCTGATTTTGATGAAGAAGAATTTAGATCTAGTGTAGGTATAAATAAGTCAACTAATAATGCTTTGGAATTCGAAAGAAAAAAAAGTATTGAAAAAAGAAGTGAGTATCGTGGATATGAGAGATTAGAAAGAGAACCAAGAGTAGAGGAAAGAAAAAAATTCACTCCTTCACCAATTATTTCTCCAGTTTATGGTATATTGAATCAAGATTATAAAGCTGATGATATTGTTAAAAAAGAAGAAGCATCTAATATTAATATTGATGAGGTTAGAAAAAAAGCTTTTGAGCCAAAAGATGAAAGCACTTTAGAATCTTTAGATATCGCTTTAACACCAAATATTGATGAAATAGTCAAAGAAACCGTAAGTGATATGCCTAAAATAACAGATGTTATTGATGAACCAGTGGTAACATTTTTTGATGATAAGAAAGATGATAAACAAGATGATTATAAAACAGTTGGGGATTTATTAGAAAGTGCATCAGAAGAAATTGATTTAGAAGATACTCTTCAAATACCTAAACAAAATAATTTGGATGAAATTGAAGAAGAATTAGAAAAAATAGATGAAGAAGTAAAAAATAATAATCAAGATTTAGATGATACATTAGATAGTGATTTATTTGAATTAATAGATTCTATGTATGATGAAAGAAAGGAGGATAATTAGTGGAATTTATATCCCAATTTTTACCAATTGTTGTCTATGTTTTATTAATTGCTTTAATAATAGTTGGTATAATTTTAGGAATTAAAATTATAATAACTATAGATAAGGTGACTAGATTAGTGGATGATGTTAATGAAAAATTCCAAAAAATTTCTCCACTTTTAAATACAGTGGGGATGATATCAGATAAAATGAGTGATATCGTTGGCACAGTTTTTAATGCCATTCAAAATGTATTTATGAGATTGTTTTTAAGTAATAGAAAAAAAGAGGAGAGTGAAGATAATGAGTAAGAAAGGTCATTTTTTACTTGGAGCAGGTTTAGGATTAGGTTTAGGTTTCTTATTTGCTCCTAAAAGTGGAAAAGAAACAAGAAAGGAATTAGCTGACGCTATTGATGAATTAGTTTCAAAAGCTAAAGAAATTAATGTTGAAGAAGTTAAAAATGCTATAATAGTTAAAACTAAGGAATTAGAAAATACTATTAAAGATCTTGATAAAGAAACTGCTAAACAATTAATAATTGATAAATCTAAAGAAGTAAAAATTAAAGCTCAAGAATTAGTTGATTTGGCAATTGAAAAAGGAACACCTGTAGTAGAAAAAACAGCCAAAGAAGTTAAAAGTAAAACAGCAGAATTGCTTAAAAATACTGCTAATAAATTAGAAGATGATAATAAAAAAACAACTAATAGCAAAACTAAAAAAACAAATAAAAAATAAAAATGTTCAAAATGAGCATTTTTATTTTTTTATTATTTTTATTTCAAAACCATGTATTTTAGCAATCTTAACTAAATCTTTAAAATAATAATTAGTAATTCCATATTCATTTTTACGAACCCAATCTTTCGATTTATTTATACTTTCGCCAAATTCTTTTTGAGTTAAATTTGTTGCTTCTCTCATAAATCTAAAAATTTCTTTTTCATTATATTTATCTGTTGTTAAAATCATATTGTCACCTATTAAATATTTTAATTTATTTTTTATTTCTTTTTCCATAAGTGTCATTGACAATCACACATTTAATGCTTTATAATTATTAATATAGTATGATTGCTAATCACACA
>CANRLB010000118.1 GCA_947631365.1 uncultured Bacilli bacterium
CATATATTGGTGTCCATATAACCTACTACTTTTAGTTGGAGCAACATTAAACTTTTGTAAATATCCACTATACTGACCAACTGCTATATAAGATGAAGCTATGCTACTTGCCCCACCATATAAAGCATTATATACACTATTCCATTTCTTATTATAAGCGTATTCTAATCCACATACTGTGGTTCCTTTAGATGTCGCACAACTATCAGTTACACCAAAATTATAAAAATTATAATAACCTAAATATTTACCATTATCACCATCATATACACCACTATAAAGATTATATAAAGAATTACTATTCCCAAGTTCTTGTAAAATTCGTCCAGAAATAAAAATAGGACTAATATTAGCATCTTTAGAAGCAGTATTTATTAAAGAGCCTAAATCATTACCAATACCTTGATGATAAGTATAAAAATTAGCATTTTTAATAACTTCATTAATGGCTGAAACATATTTATCTTCTATTGCATCACTATATCTCAAATATTCAAATTGAAAAATAGTGTTTTCAGAAAACCAATTACGAGGATCCATATAATAAGCTACAGCTTTAGATGATGCCGGATACCAAACGCTAGTATAAGCATTTTTACAAGTAGTATCAATATTACTTTTATCAGAAGAAGCAATATAACTTTTACCACAAGCACTTTCACTAATAACGGCACTACTCCAATCAAGGCCAGTGAATGTAGGAGCAAAATTCCAGTTAGGATGACTTATTTTTAAATTACATAAACCAGGCCAATAACTAGAAGGAAAACCTAAACTCTCTAATTCTTTTTCACAAGCTGAAGTAGATTCTTCATTTACTACTACATGGGTAACAAGAACATATTTACTACAAACATAACCCAAAGAATTACCTTCATAATTAATTTGATACCAACCATTTTCACAACCACCCTCATCTTTAACTAATTCATTGTTAACTAAAGTATATTCAGAATCTTCAGCTAAAGTTTTTATTCTTTCATAATTAACCCCTGGTCCTTTTCTTAAATTAACACCAGTATCAATAATTTTGCCTTTATAAATATCAGCATAACAAATATTCATTTTTACAATGAATAGAAAAATAAAAAATAACATAAATATTAAATGTCTATTTTTCATGTTATACCTACTTTCATATAACATTTTATCATAAATTAAAAAATAAGTTGTCTATTTGCTTGTTATTTTACAATTATTACCATTTCATTTACATTTTTAATAATTTATATTATAATAACAAATTAATTAAGAAAGGAAACGTATTTATGAATAAAAATTTTGATCCAATTGATATCTTTTTCATAATTTTTATTTCCATTTACTTCGTTACATTATTTTTATTTTTAATTTTTCTTATTAATAAAGAAATAGATAAAAGTATCAAAATAAAAAAGGTTACTAAAAAGAATAACCTTATTTTAAATAAACATTATAAACATAATTTATCATATTTAAAGAACAACTAATTCAAATCGTAATTATAAATCCCATGTATTTTTAATAAATCATTTTCTGTAGGTTGACTTACAACATAAGTATCATTTTCTTTTTTTACAGTAAATGTGATTGTATAATCAACTTTTTCTGTAGTATTTTTCATTTTATCAAGTTTATAAGAAGTAAATAATTCTTCACTATAATTACCATCTTCATCATTAAAAGCATCTTTATTAGTGGCTAAATAATCACTTGCTTCTTTTGCAGCTTTATATAAATCATAAACACTTATTTTAACTGTTACATAAGCTGTATCCCCATCATATTCTTCTTCTAAAATTTCATAACTTAAATCTTTATATTGTTTTTTTAAAACATCACGATATTTATCCTCATCTATTTCACTTAAATTTTCGCTGTCTATAACATTTTCTAAATCAACTAAAACTTCACTATCTAAAGTTTTATATTTTTTTAAATACTCTTCTACCGAATTTTTAGCCGTATTCATACCACAAGCACTAAACAAAATTAAACTAACTAGTAAACAAAATACTTTTTTCATTATCCACATCCTCTACTTTTATTATTTTATATTTTTACTTTTTTATACATTGTTATAAGATAATTTAATTAATTCATAAATATGATACTCTCTTTCCGTTAATTTATTTTCTAATTTAGACAACATATTTTGATACATTTCATCAATATTTGGCAATATTGATGAAAACCATTCTAAGTAAATATATTTTAATTTACTATATTCTTTATTTTGATATATAGAATCTATTTCTATTTTTAAAATTTTTTTTACTTTTAATTCTTGCCTTGTTTCATTTCTTATATTATCATCATCTATTATTTTATAGTTAACTTTTTGTAATGCAATATTATATATAAATTCATTAATATTTAATTCATCTTCTAATATTAAACTGCTTTTACTAACTGACTCACCATTATCATTAAATTCCATAGCTAAACTATTTTTACCATCACTAAATATACAAGCATATTTTAAATTAGTATTTCCTTTTAATTTTGTTTTATTTTCAATATTTTTTAAAAAATCTTCTTCTACTTTTATTTTCTTAGTTATTAAATGTTCTATCATTTTAGCATCAATATGAATAATAGGTATTTTTTTTATATAATCAATAATATCTTCACTATCCCATTCATAAAACATAGAATAGCTATCTTGAAAATTTAATAAAACATCATAATAATAATCCATCGTTTTTCCTCCTTAATGAAAGAATAATTAAGATAATACCAATAAAAAATAAGTCACAATAAATACTTCTAATAATAAAATAAACAAATTCAAAAAAACTATACCCAATACTAAGTAAATTTAGATATAAAAATATAAAAAATAAACCAACTACACTACAAATATAACCTATTATAAATAAAATTATTCTTAACATAAATATCTAATATATTTTATTTATAATTTTTAAAAATTATTATATAATTATAGAGAAAGTAGATGATAAAATGGATTATTTAAAATATTTAATATTGGGGATTATTCAAGGTATTACTGAACCTTTACCAATATCTTCAAGTGGCCATATATTTTTATTTAAAAACTTATTTAATACGGAAATGTTTAATACTTTTAATTTTGAAATAATATCTAATTTTGGTTCATTTTTAGCAATTCTTTTTATTTTTAGAAAAGATAT
>CANRLB010000119.1 GCA_947631365.1 uncultured Bacilli bacterium
GTAGCTATGTATGGACGGGATAACCGCTGAAAGCATCTAAGCGGGAAGCCTCCTCCAAGATGAATTTTCCCATTCTTTAAGAATTAAGAATCCTTATAGACTATGAGGTTGATAGGCTAGGGGTGGAAGCGTAGTGATACGTTGAGCTGACTAGTACTAATAATTCGACGATTTAACTTTTAATTTATTTAATTGTTTGATGACGCATTATCAAGTTTTTAAAGGACAAAATCCTTTATTGGTGACGATAGCTTAGTGGATACACCTCTTCCCATCCCGAACAGAGAAGTTAAGCACTAAAACGCCGAAGATAGTGAAAGCAAAAATAGGTAGTCGCCAGTTTTTTTTTGCCTAAAAATATGCTAATATATATATCTGTTAGGAGGTTTTGATTTTATGAAAAAGAATAATTATGGATTTTATCTTGAGAAAGAAGAAATTACCCCATCAGGCTATGATTATTGTTATTCAATTAATCAAAACCTTACTTCTTTATCTTTATATTTAAAAGGAATATTTTATAATAATGCTATGCTTTTATTTTTTATTTCTATTTTTAACCTTTTTCAAAGTTTAGAAGAATATACATCTGAAAATAATATTTGCTATGATAGTTATAGTCAAGCTTTAACTACTTATTTTTTAAAGTATTGTGAAAGATTGGGTATAGTTAAAATAATTAGTTGCGAGCAAGACGGGGAAATGTCATTTGCTCCTTATTACTGGGAATTAAATAACGAACCAAAAAAATACTTTCATAAAGCATATGATGTAACCTTTATTAAAATACGTTCATTTACGCAAGATGACATTAAGCAAATTAAATCAATTTTAAGATTTTTAAAGATAGATGAAGATAGCTTAATATTTAAAATAAATAATGGTAAAATTAAGCTTAACATTAAAACTAAAATTATTATAAATAATATTATGTCTAGCGAATTTAAAAGTAGTGTTAAAGAATCTTTGACTAGTTATTTTTATATTGTATCACAAGATATAGAGAATAATTTATCACGAATAAAAAAAATATAAATGTTTAATTGTGTTAAATAATAATAATTATCTTGTTTAAATAGGACTTTTTATTTATAATTAAATAGGTGAGATTATGGATTTTAAATATGTGTCAAAAGATTTAGATGATACGCTAAATCTAGCAGAAAATATTGAAAGCGAAAAATTTCCTAATATGGTTATTTGTCTTGATGGTGAACTAGGTAGTGGTAAAACTGTCTTTGTTAAAGGTTTTGCTAAAGCGTTAGGTATAGAAGATAATATAACAAGTCCAACATTTAATATAATTAAAGAATATTTAAATGGTGAAATGCCTCTATACCATATGGATGTTTATCGTTTAGATGAAGTATCAGAAGATCTAGGTATTAAAGATTATTATAATAAAGGTGGCATAACCATTATTGAATGGTCTGAACTTATTAAAAATGATTTACCTGAAGAAAGATTAGAAATAGTTTTTAAAATTGTTGATGAAAACACAAGAGTTTTATTATTTAAACCATATGGACGAATTTACGAAGAATTATGTGAATCAGTTTTATAGGTGATTTTATGGATTTATTTATCGATACACATTTAAATGATATAGTAGTAATTTTGTATCAAGATGGAAAAATTATTAAAAAAGAAATAGTAGAAAATGAAAAAGAACATAGTCGAGTATTAATGCCAATTATTAAAAAAATAGTTGATAAAAAAGAAATAACTTCAATAATTGTTGTTAACGGTCCTGGATCATTCACTGGTGTTAGACTTGGAGTAACTGTAGCAAAAACACTTGCTTATACTTTAAATGTTTCAATTAGAACTATATCTTCTTTAGAATGCTTAGCTATAAGTACAGAGGAAAGTGAAAAGATTGTTGGCTTTAGTGACAAAAACGGTTATTACATAGGTATTTTTGATCATACCATTAATTTAATTGGCGATTATGTTTATTTAACTAATAAAGAATTTGAAGAGTATTCTAATAAATATCATGTTATAACTGATAATATTCTTAATTATGATAAAATAATTGCTTATGCTTTAACAAAAGATTCTTTAAATCCTCATGAAGTTAATCCAATCTATGTTAAAAAAATAGCTGTGGAAAAATGATAAGAAACGCTAGGATTGAAGATTTAAAAGCAATTAATGATTTAGGTAATCTAGTTTCAAACACTTTTTCTAAATCTTATAATGTTGCTAGTTATCTTGAAAATAATAAATATATAATTTTAGTTTATCTTGAAGAAAACATAGTTAAAGGATTTATTTTAGTTTATAAAAATATTGATTATTATGAATTAGAAATGATTGTTGTTGATATAAGTAGTCGAAGTAGAGGAATTGGTACTAAATTACTTAAATATTTTGAAGATAATTATTTACAAAAAGATGATGTAATATTTTTAGAAGTAGCTGTAAATAATGAAAATGCTTTAAAATTATATCAAAAATTTGGTTATGAAATTATTAATATTAGAAAAAAATATTATCAAGGCATTGATGCCAATATAATGAAGAAGGTGATAAAGTGAAAGATGTCTACATTTTAAGTATTGAAACATCTTGTGATGAAACTAGTATAGCTATAGTTAAAAATGGTAGTGAAGTAGTTGCCTTAACTATTTTAACCCAAATGGATACTCATGCTAATTTTGGTGGTGTTGTTCCAGAAATTGCATCAAGAATGCATACCGAAAATATTACAATGGTTTTAGAAGAAACTTTAAATAAAGCTCATATGAAAGTTAGTGATTGTGATGCCATCGCGGTAACTTATTCACCAGGTCTTTTAGGCTCTCTTTTAGTGGGAGTAGAATTTGCTAAAGTTTTATCATATGTTTATGATTTACCATTAATAAAAGTAAATCACCTTGTTGGTCATATATACGCTAATAAAATCGATGATAAGTTAAAATTTCCTTCATTAGCTTTAGTTATAAGTGGTGGCCATACTGAACTTATTAAAATGAAAGATGATTATAAATTTGAACTTCTTGGGGAAACTCAAGATGACGCCATTGGAGAAGCATTTGATAAAGTAGCA
>CANRLB010000120.1 GCA_947631365.1 uncultured Bacilli bacterium
TTTTGATATTCTCTTTTATATAAGTCTACTAATTCATCATTATTAAATTCTTTTCTTTTGGGTATTTTAATTATATCAACTGGGCGGACTAATTCTTTATTAGTATTTATTTTATGATGTTTAAATAAATTCTTTATTATCTCCAATAAATTCATAATTAATCTCCCCTGAAAAAGTAATACCTATTATATCATCAATTTCTTAAAATAAAAAGACAAATACATGCGAAATCTCTAGAGAATTCGCAAGTAAATTATCATTCTCTTAAAATTTATTAAAAATTTCTATTTACAAAAATTATTTTTATTGATTAAATAGAAACTTAGGAAGATGTAGATAGGTTGTTACCTAAACTTTTTTGAAAAAACTCAGGTGGGTTTTGGATAGAAAGGTGGTGGTGCCAATGAATAAGAAATATCGTGAAACGATACAATTATTTATTGTTTTTATGTTAGTTTTAGCACTGCTATTATTAGTCATAAAAATAACTAACCCAGTGGGTTAGTCAGCACACATAGGTAACGCTTATTTGCGTCTTCCTATTTATAATCTTAGCATAATATTACTTTTTATACAATTATTTTTTTATTCCAAAAGCATATATTCAAAGCTTACCAATATTTTAATATTTCAAAAATATTAAAATTATTGTATAATAACGATGAGGTGAAACTATATGACAGATCCATTTTTACCAAAAGAATATGTAGCATTAGCATTAATTGAAGCAAAATTTAGATTTTTTAATGAAAACTTTGCTACTACAATAGAACTTAATCAATTTACAGAATTTATGCAAAGAAAATTTAATGAACGCAAATTAGGTATTGTAATTAAACATGACTTAAGTTTAGAAGATTTTAATATAAAAAATGGCATAGTTACCATTACTGATAGATGCTGTTTCAATTTAAAAAGATTATCTAATGAAATACTTAATATCTTAACCGATGAAACTTTAATTTTAGAATTTTTTGTGAATATTGAAACAAAAAAATTAGAGATTTTAAAGAGCTTCCCAGAATATCCCGTAGCTGTTCAATCAAATACAGCCAAGTTGTTATCTCTTATACCAAAAAAGTAACGTAAATAAAGCAGTTTATATAAATATGATAGTAGTACTTAAACAAAATTAACTATTATGCGATTATTCATAATAGTTTTTTATATAAAATTATAAATTGTATTATTTAATTAATAATTTTAGATATATTACTTACAGCATGTATTCCATCAGATGCCGCGGTTACTAATTGATAAATATCTTTTTTTATAACATCTCCTATTGCATAAATACCTTCAATTTTAGTTTCAAAATTTTCATCAACTATTATATGCCCTTGTAAATTAGTAATATTTAAATCTTTAACTAAATCTGTATTAGGTCTATATCCTATATAAATAAACACTCCCTTAACATTAAGAATAGCCTCATTATCTAAAACTATGCTTTCAATCTTACCATCAACTTCATTATATTTACTAATATTTACCCCATAAATAATTTCTATATTAGGAGTATTTTTTACTTTATCTACTAATATATCTTCTCCTTTAAAGCCGGTTTTTCGATTTAAAATATAAACTTTTTTACAAATATTTGCTAAATATAATGATTCTTGTAAAGCACTATTACCACTACCTACAACAGCAACATCACTATCTTTATAAAAATTACCATCACAGATTGCACAAGTACTAATACCTCTTCCAAGTAAATCTTTTTCATTATCAAGGCCTAAATATTTAGGCTTACTTCCTGTAGCAATAATAATATTACTAGCTTGATATTCTCCCGATCTAGTTATAACTTTTTTTATATCATTATTAACATCCAATGATATGACTTCTTCAAATTTATAAGGTATTTGTAATTCTTTTACTTGTTTAAATAATAGATCAGCAAAATCACTACCTTTAATGTCTATAAGACCTGGATAATTACTAATTTTTTCAATATTATTAAGCATACCACCCGGCATACCTTTATCTAAAAGTAAAACGTTTAAATTACCTCTTTTAGCATAAATACCAGCAGTAATACCTCCAATACCCATTCCAATAATTATCAAATCGTACATAAAATCCCTTTCTATTAAATTATATTATTCTTCATTATATAAATCTTCAAATTTTCCTTTACGAGCTAAAATTATAAAGATTATTAAACCTGCTATAAATAACCCAATAGACATAAGTTGAGCAATCTTAAATCCTCCAAGCATTAAAGAATCTGTTCGCATTGCTTCAATAAAAAAGCGACCTACAGAATAATACATCATATAAAGGCAAGTAAGTTGTCCTCTTTTTAAATGTCTAATTCTTCTTACAAACATTAAAATAATAAAACCAATTATGCAATAAATACTTTCATAAAAGAATGTTGGTTGATAATAAACTCCCCCTATTTTCATACCTTCAATTATTTTTTCAGGAATATGTAATTCTTTTAAATGGAAATAAGTTGTCGCTGCTCCATGGGCTTCACTATTAAAGAAATTACCCCATCTACCAATAGCTTGTCCTAAAAGTAAAGGAACAACAACAATATCAGTCATCTTAAAAGGATTAACATTATGCGTTTTACAATAAATACATAATGTAATAAATCCTGCAATTATCCCCCCATGAATAGCAAGGCCTCCTTCCCAAACTTTAAAAATATCTAATAGGTTTTCACTATAAAAAGCAAAGTTAAAAATACAATAATAAACTCTAGCCCCAATTAAACCAACAACAATTACCCAAAAAAACAAATTAACTATAAAATCAGTTGGATAATTAAATCTTTTGGCTTCCTTTAATACTATCAAAAATCCTAAAGCCATACCAATTAAAAGCATAATTGAATACCACTTTACTTCAATGCCAAATAAAGTAAAAGCAACTGGATTCATAATATCACCATCCATTACTATTATAAAACAAAAAAACTTTACTGTGAACATTTTTATCTTAATTATTGATTATTGTTAGAAATTCCCGATATATATACTGATGGGAAATAAGTCGTAGAAAAATAAATAAAATAATCA
>CANRLB010000121.1 GCA_947631365.1 uncultured Bacilli bacterium
ATAAAAGTATAGCATAAGATTTTTTTTAATTCAATAAATTGTGTTATAATTTAATAAGAAAGAAGGTAAAAATGAAATTAGATAAAAAAGTGGCAATTATTACCGGGTCAACCTCAGGAATTGGCTTAGAAATTGCTAAGTGTTATTTACAAAATGGAGCAAATGTTGTTGTATGTGGAACTAATCTCCAAAAGTTAGAAAATGTTAAAAAGGAATTAAGCGAAAAATTTAATCCCAACAATTTTTTAATAGTAAAAGCTGATATAACAAAAACAGAAGATATTAAAAATTTATTTAAGGAAACTATTAATAAATTTAAACATTTAGATATTTTAGTAAATAATGCCGGTGTGGCACCAAGAAGTAGTATTGAAGAAACTAGCGATGAAGAATTTTTAAAAGTTTTAAACATTAATCTAATGGGAGCATTTAAATGTACAAGGGAAGCCATATCTTATATGAAAGATGCTGGTGGTAGTATCATAAATACTAGTTCTTTTGTATCTCTTTATGGTTCGCCTTATCAAGCTGCTTATTCTTCTAGTAAAGCCGCTATAAACGGTTTAACTAAATCAAATGCAAAAGAACTTGGTAAATATAATATCAGAGTTAATGCTGTAGCCCCAGGAGTTGTAATGACCGAAATGGTTAAAAATGATTGTGATGAAGAAACAATTAAAAGACTTAACTTAATGACTCCTTTAAAAAGAGGAGCAACCCCAGATGATTTAGTAGGTATCTATTTATATTTAGCAAGTGATGATGCCAAATTTACAACAGGAACAATCATTAATATAGACGGAGGACTTGTAATGTAAAAAAGAGTTGTTACTTATGCTTTACTCTAGTAACAACTCTTTTTTTAGCATTTTCTTGATATGGTGGTAAATTTAGAACTAAACCTTTACGGATATTTATGATAAATTCGTCTATGCCTATTGCCGGTATAACAATATGAGCTGGATAAGCTATCCCTTTATATACTGCTTCTTTTTGACATTCTTCATAGTAGCTTTTTCCAACATGCATTCCACAACAGCGACATTCATAATTTTCATCAACACTATGTCCAAAGATATGGCATAGTTCGATTATTAAACTTTCTAAATACTTAAGATAAGATTCTAATTTTTGATGTTCTTTAGATAACGTATCTTCTAAAGTATGACCGGTTTTACATAATCTATTACCTAGATAATTAGTATGGGCTTCTGGATTTTTAGGAAAAATTGATTCCTTATTTTCTTGACAAACAGTTTTTCTTTCACCACAAATACTACATTCATAAGTTACTTTATATATACCTTTATCTAAAGTAGATCCTGATCCATAAGGTTCAGCTCCATTAGGCTTAAAGCAAATTTTAACAATTTCCAAATCATGACCATTTTCGGCACAAGATTTTTTTCTTAACTCAGCATGTCTAGCTTCATTTTTCTCGAGTCTTTTTTTCGTTTCTTCAATTTCACTATCAATTTCTTTTTTCTTAGCTAATCTTATATTATCTAATAATTCTCTTCTTCTTTCATTATTAGCATCTAATGTTTCTAAAGCAGCAACATATTTTTGTTGTAACTCTCTTACCTTGCTTTCTTCTTCTTGGCATTCAAAAATAGTTTTTTCAAATTCGCTACCAAATAAATTAATATCTTCTTTCATTTTTCTCTCCTTAGCTTTATATTATAACACACCTATGAAAAAAGATATAAAAAATTATATCTTATTCCGTTCTTAAAGCCACAACTGGGTCTTTTTTACTAGCTAATTTAGCAGGAATTAAACCACCAATAACAGTAAGTAAAACACTTATAATAACTAAGATGATACTTCCGCCAAGAGGTAATTTAGATAAATTACTAATATCTACTAAATTTTTTAGAACAATATTAATTGGGATAGTAAGTAAGAATGTTATTAAAATACCTAATAGACCTGAACACAAGCCAATTATAAATGTTTCAGCATTAAATACTCTGGCAATATCTTTTTTACTTGCTCCAATACTTCTTAATATACCAATTTCTTTAGTTCTTTCTAGAACACTAATATATGTGATAATACCAATCATGATTGATGATACCACTAGGGAAATAGATACAAAAGCAATTAAAACATAACTTATAATATTAACAATAGTTGTAACACTATTCATAAGTAAGCCCACATAATCAGTATATTGGATTTTATTTTCGTCTTTTTGTTCATCATTATATTCTTTAATAATATTTTCTACTTCTTCTTTATCATTAAAGCTTTTGGGATAAATATTAATGGCTGAAGGTTCTTCTTCATTTACAATACCTAGAAGAGCTAAATTATTTTCGTATGATTCAATACCTTCAAATTTTTTACCTGTAAAAATATTTAAATCTTTATTATTAAGTTGTTCTTTAGCTACTTTAGAATTATTATTTTTATCCATGATATAACTAGTAAGTAGACTTGTATAACCAATACCACCAGTCGTGGAATTTATCGCCGCTTCTTCATTAGGTTTAATAATACCTACCACTTTGATAGATTCACTTTTACTAATTAAATCTTTCATATAATTAACATCATTTTCTTTATTTACCCATAAACCATTTTCTTTATGATAAAGATCTGTATTAAGAACTAATTTATATTCCAAATTAAGTATTTCATCATATGTATAATCTCTATTAGATGTTTCATATTTTTCCCCACGCATAGTACTTTGGAATAATTCATATAATTCTTTTTTATCTTTTAAACCTAAACTATATAGGGCATAATCATTAACTGCGTTATTTTCATCAACAATTAAAACTATTTCATTATAATCATTTGGTAATCTTCCCGCTACTATATCATATTGACTTTCTAATAGTTTTTTATTATTAGTAAGTTCTGTCCAGACATTATAATTCATCATCATATTACCCATACCAAGCTCATTCATAATATTAGATGGATTAATTTTATTAATAGTAGTTGTATCTTTACTATAAATATTTAAATCAAAATTATAAACATATTTAATATCATTAATTAAATCTTTTAATTC
>CANRLB010000122.1 GCA_947631365.1 uncultured Bacilli bacterium
GTAAATTCATCAATCATTTTTTTTAAATTCTTATTCATAAATTCTCTCCCTCTACTATTTATATATGTTTTATTTTGCCCATTTCCTTTTAAATAATGAAAAAAGTTAAGATTTTTTCTTAACTCAGGCCAATTTTATAATTTTGGAGCCATACTTGATTTTTATTTAAAAAATCTATATAATACCTTTTTAAAAGGTATATATGGATTTAAAAGAATTTAAGATTAATTAGATGATTTAATATCTGGTAAGTGATAAAGTTTTTATTTCACCTCATATTCGAGCTGATTATGATGCTTTAGCAGCATCAATTGCGATGAGTTTGATTGTTAAAAAAGCTTTTAAAAATGCATACATTGTAATGAGTGATGATATTGATAAAATGGAACAAGGAATGAAAACCATTTATAATGAAGCTAAAGAAATAGCTAGTTTTAAATAGTTTAGTAACCACTTCTTAACTGTTTTACATATATTTTATCTTTAGGATATATTCTATCTCTATCAATTAATACTATAGGATATTTTTTGAACCAACTGGGTAATATTTCTGGATTTAAGCAATCCGCATCACGATATGTATCTAATAACATAGCATTTTCTCCACATGATCCTTTTATGAGAGTATCTGTTCTTCTATAACCTAATCTATCAAGCTCTAAATCAAAATATCCAAAACATTTAGGATCAATATTATCTGTTTTTCTAGTTAAATATTTTTGAATTTCTAATCCCCCTTTAACTATTCCTTCTTTATTTTTTAAATATATCTCTTCATAGTTTTTGGCAATTAGATAAAGATTAGGGCAAATGACATCTTCATAAGACCATTTAGTTTTTACTAGTTTAATAACATAATCGCCAATTCTATAACAACTACAAGTTGTTCCACTACCAACAAAACCATATTCTTTACTTTGACTTAAATCCATATATTTTTGGGTCCACTCTTCTAGTAAATTACCTAACCCACATTCATATATTGATTCTAAATTTCTTTCATCTTGAGTTCCAAAAATACTAGATTTTTGTGTATCTTCTCTTGGAGTATCTAAAAAATATTTTAATCTATTAGCAAAATCATCTAATAATTCTTGACTTATCATTGTTTTATGACTCAAATATAATGAAAAACGATAATCAGCTGAAGTACGAAATAAAATATCAGCATCTTCTCTAAAAGCTTGTTCTTTTTTTAACGTATTTGAATCACTTAATAATCTATTTGTATGAGAATCAATAATTATATCATTTTTTAATAATTGTGAAGCTAAATAATTATATTTATAATCTTTAATAATAAAATCTTTTAATTTTCGATAATCATTCTCCCGATTATTTGTTAATAATAAAACTGCTAATTTAGATATATCATCAGGGTTCATTAGTTCTTCTAAGAATGTTAACTGCTCATATGGTTCATAAGTAATTGAGGTTGTATATTTGGTAATATCATCATATATTTTATCTATCTCTTCTGGATGATTTTTAATTAAATAACTCATAAATAAATAACGAATGTGAAGATCTTTATATCTTGATAATTGATGAATTAATTCTCTATTATTAATCTTAAAGGCATATTTAACAATACAATCAAAATACTTTTGATCTTTATTTAGGACTAATGTATCAAAATATTCATATAAAACTTTAAGACCTAAAGGAGAATTAGATAAAAGATTACTAAGCATTTCCGGCGTTACATTGTTAATATTTAATAATTCATAAGCTTCATCCATAAATTCAGGAATATCATATATTACGGAAAAGCAAAATGATGGTAAATCTACTTTTAATTTAGAAAGAAAACCATTTATTATATCTATTCTATTTGGTGATTTTCTAACCATTTCAATTAAGTGTTCATAATCATATGGTGTGCAGCGAAAAACAAAATCTACTTTACCATCTTTTAAATATTCTAATGTATTAAATGCCATAAAACTCTCCTTGTTGATATGATATTATAACATAAAAAAGAAGATATTAGTATCTTCAATATATTTTAAAATGTCTATTTACTCTCACGATAACATTTGGATAATTAATTTTATTATAATAATTTTTAAAATAATCCTATAATATTTCCATCTTTATCTATATCCATATTAAGATATGCGCTATTTTTTCCAAGCCCAGGCATTGTCATTATGTTGCCCATATAAACTATAATAAAACCAGCACCATTTGAAAGTTTAATATCAGTTACATTTATATCAAAATCATCAGGAGCCCCTAATATTTTGGGGTTATCCGTAAATGAGTACTGGGTCTTAGCAATACAAACAGGTAAATTTTTAAATCCATTTTTTTCATAGTATTTAATTTTATCTAATACCTCATCCGTATATATAATATTTTTTGCTCTATATATTTCTTTACAAATTATATTAATCTTATCTATTATATTATCTTCATAATTATATAAAGGCTTGTAATCTATATTATTTTCACATATTTCTACTATTTTTTGAGCTAATTTTACGGCACCATTACCACCATTTTCATATGAAGTACATAATTCAATTTGATAACCTAAAGCAGTTATATAATTTATAATATATTCTATTTCTTCATCTTTATCTTCATGAAATTTATTTATACAAACTATTATATTATTTGTAAATTTATTAATATTTTCTATATGTCTTTTTAAATTTAAAATTCCACTTTCTAAAGAACCATTCCCATTATATTTTAAACTTCTAACAGTAGAATTTATAACTATACAATTGGGTTTAATACCTGCAATAGGACATTTAATATCTAAAAATTTTTCTGCTCCTAAATCTGCCCCAAATCCTGCCTCAGTAACTACATAATCACATAAATTAAGGGCCATATTGGTTGCAATAATAGAATTACATCCATGAGCAATATTTGCAAAAGGACCACCATGAATTATGGCCGGATTTCCCTCTAATGTTTGCACTAAATTTGGTTTAATTGCATCCTTTAAAAGTAAAGTAACCGCTCCAACACAATT
>CANRLB010000123.1 GCA_947631365.1 uncultured Bacilli bacterium
TGGAAACAAAAGGCTCAAAAAATGAAAACTAAATATAATAAAGATTTAATTACAGATGATGAATATAAAAAGTGGCTACTTGATAATGACAAATAAAAGATGGGTGCTTTACCCATCTTCTTTTATGCAATTTTTACTTCCATTACCTTTGCTAATTTATAAAATGTATTTCTCTTTGTATTAGAATTTATCATTGCTTGTGTTGCAGTTATTTCTCCATTCTTCCACCTTTTATATTCTGTAATATATTCTTCTGTTATTTCTGCTTTTGGTCTACCTAAATGTTTATTCTCTGCTTTTGCTAATGCAATGCCCTGCTCTTGCCTTTTCTTTATGTTATTTCTTTCCTGTTCTGCCACGAAAGATAATACTTGTAATATTAAATCACTTATAAATGTTCCTAATAAATCTTTATATTGGGTAGTATCTAATAGTGGCATATCTAATACTTTAATATCTGCTTTGCACTCATCTATCAACTCTTTCCATTCCTTAACTATTTCTTTATAGTTCCTACCTAATCGGTCTATTGACATTATAATTAACAAACTTCCTGGGCTATCTTTCAACATTCTTTTTAATGTTTGATATTCTGCTCTATTAAAGTCCTTGCCACTTTGTTTGTCTATAAATATTCTTTCTTCTGGTATTCCTAACTTTCTCATTTCCTCTAACTGCCTACCCTCGTTTTGGTCTTTACTACTTACTCTTATATATGAATATGTTTTTTGTTCATTATCCATAATAAATCATCTCCTACCTCTCTAACTGCCTATATTTTAGGCTTGCCTGAGATATTAACAGAACTGTTTGTAAAAGTCAACTCCTGTTTACAAATATTTGTAAAATACTTTTTATACCTTTATAAACACAAATATTAACTAATTTCGACTGTTTATAAAGGTACACCTTTACAAATATACTATTTTTGCACAAAAAAACAGTAAGTATTATCTTTTAATTACTTACTGCTTTAATTTATTTAGATTATCTCTAAACCCCAAAATATTCACAAATGGTATTCACAAATTTATCAGCTACTTGGTCGCAGTCATACCCACCATATACTTCCTCTACTGATGTTTCAAAATAAACTGTATTAGATGGCTTTGGTACACAATTAAGTTCTATTAGTGTTGCTATATCATTAAAATAAATATCACTCTCAAAAAACACTGAACTTGATACTAATTTTTCAAGTTGTATTCTATAATAAATAGGAATATTTTGAATATTAACATCTATTAAACAACCAACTGCATAACACTCACTACTATCTTTTTCTTTATAACTTTGTGCAGGTTTTGCCTTTTTAAAGTATGCAATATATAAAACTTTATTATTTTTTAATATTTTACAATAATCATATGGTGTATCTAAAATGTTATTATCCCATTTTGGCTTAGTACTACCTGTTTTTAAATTATCTGTTGAAAATTCATCTTTTTTTAATTCAGGATTAGAACAATTATATAAATATGCTAAATACAACTCTCCTAATGCTTTTTTTTCTTCATTTGAAAAAGATTTATTTTTTAATTCTTTATATGAATTTAACTGTTCTTCTATTTTAGTATTTGCTTCTTGTTTTGCAGTATCTAGTTCTTCATCTGTTGTACCATTCCCATACAAACTTGCAACTTGTTCTTCTTTCAAATCTGATACTACTATATAGTTTGGTACTTCATCAGTGTACATTTCTTCTTTCCAATTACTAGGAATATCCTTTATTGGTACAATTGAAAAATATGACGCTATCAATTTGTAACCACCTGCTCTATTATCCCAACCTCTTGGTTTATTTGCTTGTAAGTATGTGTAAATTATCTCATTTCCAATAATATCAAATCTATCTTCTATAAAACTATCTTCTTCTGTTGCTACATAATTATCATTATTTATAAAATTAAATTTATAATTTAGATAATACTTTAAATATTTTTTATCTTCTTCTGATAGATTATTTATAAATGTTGTTTTATCTATCATATCCGTATTTACATTGGTTTCAGTATTGTTATCCTCTGTAACAAACCACTCTTCTTTTCCCTCTTTCATTTCATTATAACTTTTCTCTGATGTTGCACTTATTGAATATACGGTTGCTTTGTCAACTTCATAATAACCTTTGTAACAAAGTGTATTATTATAATATTGATTTTTGTTCATTGGTAACTCTGTAATTATTGATTTGATTTTATTTGCATATTCTTCTTCTCCATTATCTTTTAATATGTTAAAAAATACATCTTCACTTCCTGATAGATTTTGATTTTTTACACTATCTGGGTAAACAAAAGTTATACTTAAAACATAATTATCTATTGTTTCAACATCAATTCGTTCTCCACTTTTTTTATTATCTTCATTTTTATATGATGTATAATTTATTACTTCTGTTTCTGATATACTCTTTTCAAAATCTGTATAATTGTTCATATTATTTTGTTTACAAGTATTATCCATTGACCTTTTTACATCTTCCAATGTAAAGTTATATTTTGCTCCTCTTATTACTTCATCATCTATTATTACCATTTCTTTATTTGCAATAGTTGAATCTTGATTATCCTTAATTGTATTTGAATTGTTTTTAGTATTTATACCAATTCCTACTGCAACACCTATGATTATAATTACTGCAATAATAGAAATAACAATATACCACTTCTTATGTTTATCTGTGTTCTTATTATCTCTTTTTATTCTCTTTCCACATTTACTACAAAATTTCTCATCTTCTCTTACTTCATTTCCACATTTCTTACAAATCATAATTTCTACCTCTTTTTATAGATTACTCTTATTTTATCTATCTAAACAACAAACGACATTCGTTTCTGTGCCTTTTTTATGCACTACTCTATATATCTTCATATCCTAAAATATATCAAATTCTTTAGATATAACCTCAAACTTATTTAATAATTTGTTATATTCTTCTCTTGTTACACCTGTTCCATCTAACGATTTACATTCTAATAATT
>CANRLB010000124.1 GCA_947631365.1 uncultured Bacilli bacterium
CATCTGCTGTAGCAGTAGCTGCTGCTCCTGCTGCAAGTGCAGAAGAAGAAGGATCAAGTACTAAAACAGTAGTATTAAAATCTGCTGGTGGCAATAAAATTGCTGTTATTAAAATCATTAAAGAAATTACAGGCTTAGGATTAGTTGAAGCTAAAGCTTTAGCTGATAATGGTGGTAACATTAAAGAAAATGTTCCTGCTGATGAAGCTAAAAGTATTGCTGATCAATTAACTGAAGCTGGTGCTGAAGTAGAACTTGCATAATCTAGTGCAATTTACAATTTTTAATGATAAAAGAAATGGTTAAAAAATCATTTCTTTTTTTTGGTAATATTTACATAAAACCACCAAAATTAAAATCATATATTGATTTTAAGCATATAATAATTTATACTATACGTAAGAAATTGAGGGAGAAAAATTATGAAAAAAATATCAAAGAAAACTGTTACAGGATTATTTTTAGTATCTGGTGTTGCTGCAGCTGGTGTCTGTGGTCTTGTTATGACAAATAATAATAAAGATAATTCTATAGCTTCAACTGGAGAAATTAATTTAGGCCTTTCAGAAAATAAAATTAGCGAAGAAGAAAATGTTAAAAGATTAGCTGAAGCGGAAATTAAGGTACAAGAAGCTAATGTAGAGGCTTTAGAAGCAAGTAAAGAAATAACAAAAGCTACGGAAGAAAAAGAAGTAGCAGATAAAGAAGTTAAAACTGCTGAAGAAACAGTTAAGAAAGCCGAAGAAGCCAAAGAAAAAGCCGAAGCTTTAGTAGAATCTGCTAAAACTGAAGAAGCTAAACAAGAAGCTTTAGAAAAAGTTAAAGCCGTTGAAGACGAAATTAAAAAAGCTGAAGATGAAAGAAAAGAAGCCTTAAGAAAAGCAGAAGAAGCTATAGCCAGGGCTAGAAGAGCTGAACAAGCTAGACAAGAAGCTTTGGAAAAAGCCGAAAAAGCTGAAAAGGCTAGACAAGAAGCTTTAGAAGAAGCCAAAAGAATTGAAGAAAGAAAAGCTTTAGAAGAAGCAAAGAGAATCGAAGAAGAAGAGAAAAAAATTGCTGAAGAAAGAAAAGAAGCTGAAAGAAAGGCTTTAGAAGAAGCCAAAAAAGAGGAAGTAAAAGAAACTTCTGAAAAAGTAGAAGAAGTTAAAAAGAATGAAGAACAAACTACTGAAGCAAAAAAAGTAGAGATGGCCAAAGAAAGTGAAAGTACTACAAGTAATACAGTAAAAGAAACAACAAAGAAAGAGACAAACAGTACTACTAAAAGTACCACTCAAGAATCATCAAAGACGGAAACTAAAAAAGTAGAAGAAAAGAGCACTAGTGAAAAGTCAAATGGTTCTTTAACTCCAGAACAACTTGAATATATGCTAAAACAAGCTGCAAAAGGTGAACAATTAGATAAAGAAGAACAAGAAAAGAAAGAACAAGCAATAAAAGATGAAGCGGCCAAAAAAAAGGTGGCAAGAGAAGCCGAAGAACAAGCTAAAAAGGAACAAGCAGAAAAAGAAGAAGCCGAAAGAAGAGCTAGAGAATCAACAGAGAGCTTGCAACAAAGATTAAAAGAAGAAGAAGAAAACCGCAAAAAAATAGAAGAATGGGAAAAATTACAAGAAGCTCTAGCAAAGGTAAAAAAATATGTTGGGGCGAATGCTAACTCTTCTGGAACTGATAATCCAATAAAAGTAGAACGTGGAAAAGAGTATTCATCTGATGATGGTTATATATGGTTTGCTTATTTTACTTGTGATATGAGTGAATGTGAAGGTTTTGTTGCTCCTGGATCTAATAAATTAACTGGCGAAGTTTATATCGGTAGAAGAGGAAGCATTTCTAGTATAACAATGTATGCTCCTAAAGCAAAAGCTGGTTATGTATTTGATAAATGGTTAGCAACCTCTTCAACTATACATGGTTTAACCATATCTGGTTATAAAGCTACTTATAAAAAAATATAATTAAAATAATTTAAGTCAATGTGAAAGCATTGGCTTTTTCTTTTAAGGAAAATAAGTGATTTTTATTGCATTTAAAAACAAATTATTATAAAATAAAATCTAATTGAGGAGAAATTTAAATGAAAAAAAGTGAATTAATTAATAAAAAAATAATTACTGGCATTCTATCTGTTGCCATTATTACAAGCTTAACTGCTTGTCTTCCTAAAGAGTTAGCTTCTTCTGATCAAAACTATGATATATTAGATACAAATAGTGATGACTATTTAGAAAATAATTCTTTACAAAATGGTATTATGCAAGAATTAGACGTACCGGGTGAAGATTTTAAATTAATAATTCAATATATGAGTGGTGTTGATTCTTGGAATATAACTAGTGATAAAGATTTACATATGAATATCTTAACTAAAGGGTTAAACTCTTTAGATAAAGAAGTATATATTGATAACATTCATATAGATACTTATTTAGTTTCTACGCAACCTTTATTTAATGGTATAAAACAAGATACTGTTGATGATCATATCCATAATTCTGAAATGATAGGTTTTCCTATTGATGATACTAATTCTTTTTATGGTATAAATGAAATCGAAGGTCAAAATGATGAATTTATTAAAGGAACATTCTATGCTTATCAAGGAACTGGCGGCGGCAATATTGTTGAAAAAAGAAGATTAGAATCAGATTATTTGAGTAATGGGGTTTGGGCAAATAAAATCTCTGGTGTTGTTGGTTTAATAATAAGAGATAAAAAGACCGGTGAAACTAGAGGAGTAGATGTTAAAACTACTTTATTAGTTGCTGTGAATAACAAAATCGAATACCAAAAAAGTGATGGCACTATAGTAACTTATGAATATGACAAAAATGGCAATCGTAAAGAGGTTAGTTCACGCAAAAGAGTCAAATAATGTTTTTCAACATTGCTTTTTTTTAACCGGTACTTTATAATTAAAATTGGTGATACTATGAAGAAAACATTG
>CANRLB010000125.1 GCA_947631365.1 uncultured Bacilli bacterium
GGGTCATTTTAAAGATTAAGAAGTTAGAACATTGCGCAATAACTGTATCAGATATTTCAACAGGTCTTTGACTAATAATATCAAGGATTACCCCATATTTACGTCCTTCTTTAGCAATACGATCAAAAATATTATAACCAATTAAGAAAGTATCATTATCTTTTTGAATATATCTATGAGCTTCTTCTAAGAATAAATGGAATGGAATAGTGGCTCTTTGCTCTAAACCTTTGGAATATTCAAACATTATGCGACAGAATATTTTAACTATTACTTTAGCATAGACATCATCTATATCTTCTAAGTTTATATTAATTATTTGGGATTTAACCCCATTTTTATAAATTAAACTACTTATATATTCATTTATTGGCATGTATTTAGTACCAGTAAAGTAACTTCCTACTTTACTAGTCATAATGGTATTAAGTCTAACCTTTAAAATAATAGCATCACTATAAAGATTATCATTATTTTGAAACCCTTCACTAATTAAAGTAAATTCTAATGCATTAGCAAAATCTTTTAAAGTATAATAAGCTCCTTCTGGTTCGGGAAATTCAACAGAATCATCTAAAATATGTTTTAATATATAATCAGTAATCAAAACACTTTCACCAAAATTACCATGAGAATCTATCTCAAAACATTCAGAGAAAATCCGTGTATAGCCAACTCCTGGAATCTCGGAATTAAAATTAAATTCAGGAGTATTACATACTTCAATTATTTGAAATATCTCGTTTTTCTTATTGGCAGTTGTTTCACTACTAAATAAAACAGCAAGTAGAGCTTTTGCTATTAAATGATTTTTAAGACGTCTACTCTCTTCATTTTCTTGACTAAAAATTCTGGCTAATTTTATGGTATTTTCAATAATAGGAAGTTGTGAGTGATTTGATGCTTGTAAAAGTAGGGCCCAATCATCTAAATTAAGTAAGTGAAGCGGTATATCTAGTAAAAAGTCGCCATCTTCAACTTTTGGATTAGTGGTAATAAATTTATATTGATAATTAGGATTAATTTCATTAAGTTTACAAAATGCGTTTTTGTATTCACCATAAGCATCAAAGATAAATAAATTAGCATTAACGGGATTCATCGCCCTATTAGCAAATATATTTTGGACAATTCTCGCAACTCCACAAGATTTACCAGAACCAGAGTTACCAAATATGGCTAAATGATTAGAAAACAAACCATTAATAGATGGACATACTTTAAAGTTTTTATAAATGGCTGAATTACCTAGAATAAATGATTTATCAGTGTATGTACCAACTAGTTCCATTAATTCTTCACCATTAATTACTCTAATTGTAGAATTTAAAGCTGGCTTTCTTAAAACACCATTTAAATATTTTTTATCTTGGTATTCGCCTAAAAATCTTATTTTGATGACATCATCATTAAGTTCAATAACTTCCCCTAAAATTCTTTGATTTTGGGCTTCAAAGATAACATGAACATTCATTAAATCTGCTACTACTTCTCTACTCATTTTATTTTCAACATGAGCAATATTATCACTTATATAAAGTATTTTACCAAACATTTAACTCACCTTTTATTCTTTTTATTATTTACTTTTTTATTTTTCAAATCTAATACTATTTTTCTTTTATAATTTCTTTTAATAAATATCAAGATACAACTAGCCATTATTATAATAGAAATAATAAAAATTATTAGTAATATGTTAATTACTATATTATTTTTTTTAATAGTTGTTTCTTTTTCTTTGGTTAATTTATTTACTATTAATTTATATGTTGTGGTTGTTTTATCATTATTAATTATGCTTATTAATATTTCATTCTCACCATCTTTTAAGTTTTCATTTCCAATTATTTCTATTTGATCATTTTCATTACCAACTGCATTAATATCTAATTTAGTAATATTATTAGGAATAGTTAAATTATAAGTATAAGTTTCACTATTAAATGCAGGATTTAGATTATAGCCTACAACTTCTAAACTTGTTAAATTACTTGTACCCAAGTTTTTATTAATAACTAATTCATATTTTACTTCACTACCATTTTCAGCCACTACTTTAATATAATGTGTATTAATTCCGGTAGCTAATTTTATTTTTCCTATCCCATAAACTTTAGATGATTCATTAGCAGGCTCACCTTTAATAGTAATTTCTTCTACATCTTTATCTACTTCTAAATTATATTTATAAATATCTTTTTGAAATTTTGGACTTAAAGATAATCCTTCAATTACTAAATTTTTTAATGTAGCATCATCACTGGCTTCTTCTCTTATAATAGTTATTTTATAAGTTGTAGATGTACCATCAGATGCTGTAACAACTATATTGTATTCATTATTGCCCTCATTTAAATATCTTTTACCAGTACCAGTAATTTTAGCAGTACCACTAGAAGCTTCAGCTTTAATATTAATTTGTTCAAATTTGTATGGTAATTTTATTTCATAATCTAATTTATTACTTTTAAATATTGAACTTATATCAAATTCATCTAAGGTTAATTTTTTTAGACTAGAATCATTAGAAGTTATTTCTAAAGGTATAGATATTTTACAAGAATCATCTACTTCTTCATTTTCTTTTAAAAAGTTTACAGTTAAATTTATTTTAATACTTCCATCTTTAATTGCTTTAACTAATCCCTCATCATTTATAGTGGCAAAATCTTTAGGTGCTATTTTATATTCTACTTGATAAGTATCTTCGCTTTTAACTATGATTTGGGCTGTTTCCCCTATTTTTATTTTATCTTTATCAATACTAGCTTCAGCTTTATGTTTATCAGTACTACAAGTAATAGCGGCTTTACTTACATTGGGCATTAATAAGATTATAAATAAAATTAAACTAGTCAAAAACTTTTTCATCACACATAACTCCTATTATCTATTAAAAATTATATCATAGGTTTTATAATTATGAAATATT
>CANRLB010000126.1 GCA_947631365.1 uncultured Bacilli bacterium
AACTGTTTTTAAAATTTTGAGTGTTTTCTCTTTTATTTTAGAAAAAATTTATTTTCCCACATCTAGTTTACTACATCGTATATATCAAAAAGATTGCATTTTTGAAAAAAAACATTATAATATAATCTTAAGCAAAGGGGAAATTTAAATGATAGCTAAACAAATGATGGAAATAGATAAATTATTACAAAAAAATAATTATCGAAACGAGATGATAAAATTAAGAATGGCAATTGTAAATGCCACTTCTTTGGATGTTAAAATAAAATTATTAAAAGAAGCTTATGCTAAAGCTAAAGAAATCGGATCTTTATGTTACATTGAAGGATATGGAATATATGGATTTCAAAATATCAAGGATCATGTCTTAGAATGTGAAAAAGTTATACCTAAAGAATATATCTTAGAAAATAAGCCAAAGTTTATTGAAACTTATAAGAATATTTCGGATATTAAAGATGAAGAAGAATTATTGAATGCTTTAGTCTTTCAAGCTAGGAAAAGATTGTTAGATGTAATTAATATGGTTTTATATCGTAAACTTTCGTTAGAACAATGTGATTTATCTAATTATTGTTTAAATGCCTCAAAAATTGTTAAAGAAATTTGTGCTCAAAATAATATTCCATGTGAGATAATAAAATTAGAACCAGGATATATTTTTCGCTCCCAGTTATATGGTAATTTTGGAAATCATGTTTTTAATATTGTTATACTAAATCATAAAAAGTTTATTGTTGATTTAACTTATAGTCAATTTTTTACAATAGGTAGAAATATAATTGAAAGACTTGGTATCCCTGAAATCCCTAGTCCAAATATTGGCTTATTTATGACAATGAGTGACAATAGAAAAAAAGTTGCTAAAAAAATATTAAGTGATGGGTATATTTTAATTACTGATGAAGTTTTAAAAGATTATCTTGATGGTTTTACAATTTTTTATCGTAATGGTTTATATTATGAAAGTACAAATGATTTTAGTTATACTACAAATTATAGTGTTAGTGACTATCAAAATTTTTTAAAAGGCAAAGATAGTCAAGTAAACCACGAGGATATTTCTTGGCTTGGGTTTCAGAAAAGAAGTTTGAAAAACCCTCATTTAGATTTTAATAAAAGATAAAATTAATATGTAATAACATATGTTATTACGTTTTTATAAATAATTATTGGTTATACTATTAATATAAAAAAGAGGTTTTTATGAAGAAAAGTAACTATATAATTATTTTTTTTTGTTTGGATATTTTATTATTGATAATATTAATTTATGATCTAAGACCAAATAATAAAAATGTAAAAATAGATAAATGTTTAACAAATAATAATGATAAGGTACATATAAATATTATTAAAGAAGATGATGAGGCTAGTGAGGAAGATAGTAATATGTCAAATGAAAATAGTGGTGTAATTTTAACTTTGGAAGAAATTGATAATTATAATGAAAAAATTAGAAATAAGACTAATGAAATATATGATTTAAACAATTATAAAAGTATGAAAAAAGATGAAATATTAAAATATATAATAAAATATGAAATCCCAAAGAATAAATATAATAATGGTAAATTAATAACAAATAATGAAATAAATATAATCTTAAATAATCGTAATATTGATGATGTGAAAGATCTATTAAAGATACAAAAAGGTATAATTATTAAAAGAGCTAATCTAAGAAGCTTTCCAACTAATATAGGATTTTATGACACAAAAATAAATGATTATGATAGAATTCAAGAAACAGAGCTTTTAGTGAATACTGGTATATTAATATTACATGAAAGTCAAGATAAATTATGGTATTTTATAATGAGTCCTATTTATGTAGGATGGATAGAAAAAGAAACTGTAGCGTTAGCAAGTGATGAAAATTATAATTTTTTTATTAATAATAGTAACTTTGGAATTATTATTGATAAATATGTAAAAATAGATGATATTACTTTAGATATGAGTGTTAAAATACCATATGTTAATAATAAATTTATTTTACCTATAAAATTAGATAGTAATGAAGTTGGTAAACGAGAAGTAGATATTTCTAATGCTAAAATAAACATAGGATATTTGCCATATACTAAAGAAAATATTATTAAAGAAGCATATAAATATTTAGGCGAACCTTATAGTTGGGGTGGATTAAATAACAGTGTCGATTGTTCAAGTTTTATAATGAATATTTATAAGACATTTGGTTTTAACTTTCCAAGAAATACATCTAGTCAAAATAAAAGTGTTGGAGAAGTTATATCTTTAATTAATAAAAATAATAATGAAAAACTAAATTTAATAAATAATACCGAGCCTAGTCTTTTATATCAAGAAGGTCATGTTATGTTATATATTGGTAAGAAAAATAATAAACATTATATTATTCATGCATCGGGAGAAGGTATGGTAAAAGAAAGCATTTTAGATAATTCAAATTATTTAAAAAATACTAATAAACTAGTTTTAGTGAAATAAGGAAAATAATTTGCTATAATAAAGATAAGAAATGAGGAAAAAATGAAAAGAAATATTTTGAATATTGTAGCTGTTTTTTTACTAGCGTTACTATTTTATTATTTTTTGTTGCCACCACTTAATTTAAGTAGTCCATTATTTTGGATATTTTTAATATTTATTTTACTAAGTTACGTATTGATATCTTCAATTGGAAATAATATATATAACCGTAATTTAATTTTTAGATTAAATAACATTGAGACTATAATTTTAATAAGTGTGCCATGTATTATTAGTTTAATTCTAATTGTTAATTTTCTTTTATCACCATTATTTAATGCTAAAAAATACAGCGAAAGAATAAATGTTTTAGAAGGTTATTCTTTTGTTGATGACGTTAAAGAAGTAGATTTTAAAAAGATACCTTTAATTGATAAAGATAGTAGTGAAAAACTTGGCGATCGTAAAATGGG
>CANRLB010000127.1 GCA_947631365.1 uncultured Bacilli bacterium
TAAAGTAGTAGGATTTTATCTTTTCTTTAAGACTTTAATTTACTATTTTTTAAAATTTTTAAATCATCAATATAAGAATCCCAAAAATAAATTAGTCCAAAAATTTAGTCGACATCCATTCAGATATTCTTTTATTTTAATGAGTTTATGTTATAGCATTTTTTTAATCATTTATTATCCAGGCATTTTAAATTTAGATAATGCAAATCAAATTAAAGAAGTTCTTGGAATGCCTACTAGATATTTAGAAGGAATAAATCGTATTAGTAATGGTTATCTTACTAATTTTAATCCTATCGTACATACTCTTATGTTAGGTCTTCCCGTTAAACTTGGTGTCATGTTAGGTAATTTTAATTTTGGTTTATTTTTATATACATTAATGCAACTTATAATAATTATTAGTATTAATTCTTATATTATTAATTATTTAGTTAAAAATAAAATAAATATTCTATATGTTTTCATTTCTTTACTTGTTTTAATTTTATTTCCCACCATTGGTTTTTATAGTGTAACCGCCGTTAAAGATGTTTTATATACCGAATTTTTGGCTTTATTTTGTCTTAAAATATATGATTATTTAAAAAATAAAGATCAATATCATTTTCGTAATTATTTAAGTTTCTTTATTATAAGTGTTTTAGTCATATTATTTCGAAACAATGGTATTTATTTAATCATAATTGCTTTAATGTTTTTATTAATTAATAATAAAAAATTACCAATTATTACTTTAATAGTAGCTCTTTTGTCATTTAATTTATTATTTAATAATGTTTTACTTCCTTTATGCGGCATAAGTGGTACTAGTATTAGAGAAGCACTATCAATACCATTCCAACAAACAGCAAGATTAGTTACCTTAAAAAAAGAAGTTATTAGTGATAAAGATTTAGAAATAATTGGTCAAATATTAGATGTTCAAAATATGGCAGAAGATTATGACAAAGATTTATCTGATCCCGTTAAAGATAAATTTAATAAAGATTATACAAAAGAAGATTTAATTAATTATTTTGGTGTATGGAGTAAATATTTATTAAAAGAGCCTTTAATTTATGTCGATGCCACAATTAATAATATCTCTGGTTTTTTTGATCCATTTGAACATAGTTGGAAAGTTTATCATAAATTATATTCTGATTTACCAAATGCCGGTTTTGATTTACATTATTTAAAAAGTTTTAAACAAGCGAGAACTTTATTATATAATTATGAAAATTTCTTTGAAAGTAGTCCGGTTGGATTATTTGTAAATATAGCTGTTATTACTTGGTTAAGTATTTTTTGTTTTCTTACTTTATTAAATAAAAAACAATATTATGTAATTTTATTACCTAGTATTATTTCGATATTATTTTGTATTGTAGGGCCAAGAGATTTATATTTCCGTTATATTTATCCATCATTTATGATGTTAATAGTTTTATTTCCAATTATTAAAAATGAGATAGAAAATAAATAAAAAATGAATAAGTTTCAATGTTATGTTATAATTCAAGTATCAATATTAAAGGAGATGTTTCTATGCTAATTAGCAAAATCAAAAAAGAGTTAATATCTCAAAGTAAATCAAAATTTAAAGGTAATATTTATCATTATTCCCAAGTTAATTTTGCTTATAATTCTAATAAAATTGAAGGAAGTCATTTAACAGAAGATGAAACTGAAGAAATTTTTGCAACAAATTCCTTTATTCCTAAGAGTAATGACTCTATTAAAATTGATGATCTTATGGAAATGAAAAATCATTTTCGCCTTTTTGATTATACCCTTAATATTATAGATGAGCCTTTATCTAAAGAAATAATCATTGAAATGAATAAAATTTTAAAAAGAAATACGACTGATGAAGAAGATCCTCGTTATAATGTTGGTGGTTTTAAAATAGTTCCTAATAAAATAGGGCTTATTAATGTTATTAATACTTCATCCCCTCAAAATGTCGAAAAAGATTTAGATAATTTATTAAAAGAATATCATCAGCTAAAAAAAGTAACTCTTGAAGATATCATTGATTTCCATTACCACTTTGAATGCATTCACCCATTTGGCGATGGCAATGGGCGAGTAGGGAGAATGATTATGTTTAAAGAATGTTTAAAAAATAATATAATGCCCTTTATCGTTCTTGATAGGGATAAACCATTCTATATGCGAGGCTTAAAAAAGTATCAAGAAGATAAAATGTTTTTAATAGATACAATTAAGCATGAACAAGATATTTATGAAATGGTGGCAAAGGAAATGTTAAATTTTGAATTAAAAGATGAATAAAGTTAATTACTTTTCATAACTTATTCGCATTGTCTAAACATATATTTTAGTGTATAATTAAATAAAAAGAAGGTAAGATAATGCAAAAAAAAGATAATTTTTTATGGGAACATTATTATACAAAAAAAGAACTTAAAGTAAATATACCTGATTTATCTTTATATGATTATATGATGAAACAAAGTAAAAAGTTTCAAAATAATTATGCTCTTAATTATTTTGGTAGAAAAATTACTTATAAAGTATTTTGGGAATATATTGATAAATGTGCGAAAAGCTTAAAAGTACTTGGAATAAATAAGAAAGATGTTGTTACTATTTGCCTTCCTAATACTCCAGAAGCAGCGATTGCCTTTTTTGCTATTAATAAAATTGGAGCAATTGCGGAGATGATTCATCCTTTATCAGCTGAGGAAGAAATTAAAGATTATTTAATTTCTACAAATAGTAAAGTCTTAATTGTTTTAAATCAATGTTATAGTAAAATAAAAAATATTATTAAAAAAACTAAAGTAGAAAGAGTAATTA
>CANRLB010000128.1 GCA_947631365.1 uncultured Bacilli bacterium
GTAGAATTTCTTTCATTTACTGAATTATTAGTTGGAACTCCACAATGAACACAAATTACAGCTTTATCAGCTATTTCTTTTCCACAGTTAGAACAAAACATTTCATGCTTTCCTTTTTAATTAGTATTTAATTAATAGTTTACATTAAAATTATAAATTTATTACATATTTATATGAATTATTTACATATATTAAGCTTAAATAATGAACTATTTACTATTATTTTATTTCGCCTAATACCTTATCATCTTTTATAAGAGGTAATTAGATGAATAACAAAAAACTATTAGGTAAAAGAATTAAAGAAATAAGAAAAAAATCTAATTATACCCAAGAGCAATTGGCAGAAGCAATTGGTATTGATATTACTACATTAAGCGGAATTGAAAGCGGAAGACACTTCCCGTCTTTAGTTACATTAGAAAAAATTGCAAAAATATTAAATGTAGCATTAATAACTCTTTTTGATTTTAGCCATCATATTTCTGTCGATGAAATGAAAACCTCAATAACTGGTAACATTGACTTATTAAGCGATGATGATATTAAACTCGTTTATAAACTTTTAATGAAGAAATATGGTGAATAAATTAATTTATAAAATTTAAATTTTAAAATTTGTGATTTTTTCTCATTTTTGTGTTATTGTTTTTTTGTGAGGTTAAAATAATGTTAATAGAATTTTGTGTTGAAAATTTTCGTTCAATAAAGAATAAAGTAACTTTAAGTTTAGTTGCTTCTAGTAATAAAGAATTAAAAAATAATTATTATACAATTAAAATTTCAAAAGATAAACAATCAAAAAAAGATATAAAACTATTAAATTCTGTAGCAATTTTTGGTGCTAATGCTTCGGGAAAGAGTAATTTATTACTAGCATTAAATCAAGCTGTATTTTTTATATTAAATTCCCAATCATTTCAACCTAATCAGCCTTTTTCAGTAGAGCAATTCCGACTAGATGAAAGAAATTTATCAAAACCAACATGTTTTGAATTTAAATTTATAAAAAATGAAATACTATATAATTATAGTTTTAAAGTTTTGAAAGATGTTATATATGAAGAAAGCTTAGATTATTATCCTAGAGGTAGAAAAATAAACGTTTTTAATAGAAATAAAAATGAAATCTTTTTTCACTCATTAAAAAATTCTAATAATGAAGATCAAATAAGATTAAAAATTTATACTGAAGAAATTTCAAAAAATATTTTAATACTTTCTTTAGCAAATAAAATTAAAGTTCAAGCAATTGTAGAAGCATATTCATGGTTCCAACAATGTATTACTTGTTTATTAAATATAATTGATACAGGTTGGATTACTTCACAATTAATTGCTACCAATACTATTGATAATAATTTATTTACACAGTTATTAAAATGTTCTGATCCTAATATAAATAGATTTCAACTAGAACAAAGAATGGTACCATATGAAGAATTGCCTATATATATTCAATTAGATATAAAAAGAAAAATGCAACAAAATAAGGAGAATGTAATACTCGGAGCTGGCAAAATTGAAGGATATACATATAGCACAGGCATTGATTTAAATGGACAATCAAAAGAAATTAAATTTTTATTAGAAGAAAATTCTGCTGGAACTTTAAAATACTATGGTATTTTGGGACAAATTGTAAAAGTGCTAAATGTTGGTGGGGTTTTAATAATAGATGAATTAGAATTAAGATTACATCCAAATTTATCTAAATTAATTGTTGACCTATTTTCTTCTGAATATAATAAGAAAAATGCACAATTAATTTTTACAACACATAATACAAATTTATTAGATACACAAAATATCTTGAGACGAGATCAAATCTACTTTATGAATAAGAATAATGGAGGGGAATCCGAATTATATTCATTAATAGATTTTAATGTTAGAAATGACAAAGTTATTCAAAAAGCATACTTAGAAGGTATATTTGGAGCAATTCCTAATATTTGTTTGGAGGATTTACTTTGTCAATAATTCAAAGAAAAAGAAATAAACGTCAATTACATTTTCTTATTTGTATTTCTTGTGAAGGACATACAGAAAAAATATATTTTACTCATTTAAGAAAATTTTTAAAAGAGAAAAATAAAGAAAATATTGTTCAAATAAAAATAGGTAAAGCTCATAAGCAAAATGCTGATGCAGTTGTAGAATTTGCTAAATCCAGATACTTTATTGATACTGAATATAATAAAGAATTTCGTAAAAATACAATAATATTTTGTGTTTTTGATAAAGATAATAATACAAAAGAACAAATTGATAAGGCGATAAAGTTAGCAAAACAAATAAATGCTGAAATTATTTTCTCAAATCCAAATTTTGAAGTTTGGTTTTATGCTCATTATAAAAATGATATAAAAAATATTACTAAAGATAAACTTAATAATTTTCTTATTAAAGATGAAAATTTAGGAAAAAATTTTAAAGCTGTAAATAATAATAATTTTGGTAGATTAAAAAATAAGATTCAAAAAGCAATAGCAACATCAAAAAAAATACAAAAAAAAGATAAATATGGAGAAGAAGGTAACCCACATACTGATGTTTTTAAAATTATTGAATTAATAGAAAAAATTATAAAAGATAAATTATAAAAAATTACTTATATTATAAGTAAAATAATGAAAAACTAAATAGTGCAATAGTTTTAAGTATATTAGGTTCATATCTTGTCATTGCAACATCAAACCAACTGTTTAAAATAATCAAACTGCAAGTTCTTGTATAGCAAGTATATTTATAACAAAATTGTCGAAAGAGTTGTTGCTCGACTGATG
>CANRLB010000129.1 GCA_947631365.1 uncultured Bacilli bacterium
TAATAATTCTAAAGTTATCTTTTTAAATGGTACTTGTGGTATGTGTGAAAATGATGATTATAAAGAAGGAACTACTATGTTATTAAATAAACTAGCTAACTGTGGTAATGATGTTTATATTGGTGGTGGTGATACGGCTTCTTTTGTTAAACTATTTAATTTAGAAGAAAAGTTTAAATACGTTTCAAGTGGCGGAGGAGCAACTTTAGAATACATAAGTGATGGTGATTTAAAAGCTTTAAAATATATTAAAGAGAATTTGCAATAGAATGCATTTTTGTTATAAATATTAGTTGAATTTGCATTCTATTGCAAACTATTTATAGATATTGAATTATAAATTGGATAAAATGGTATTAAAAAATAATGTTGAAAAGTAATAAGTTATCAACATTATTTTTTTATTGACAAAATAATATTATTAATTATAATAAAAGCTAGCTTTTTTAAGAAAGGGGATTTTTCGGATGATTGAAAAAATGAAAATTAATTTTAAGAAAGGAGTTGCATGTCTTTTATCAGCGCTTCAAATTGGTGTAGTAGCGGGTTGTAATACAAAAGAAGATGGTAGTCAAATAACTATTTCTAAAGAAGAATATCAAAGCTTATTAGATGATTTAGAACAAAAAGAAAAAGCAATTGAAGATTTAGATTTAGAATCACATAATTTAATAGATCAAATTAATCACTTGGAAGCTCAAAATAATGATTTAAATAGTTCCTTAAATGATTTAGATTATTTAAGAGAAAAACTTACTGAAGCTGAAACTCAAGATTTTACTAATTATTTAGAAGAAAATAATACTGCAACAATTGATGGGGAGTTAGATTTAAAAGGTGAATATTGGCATGCCAGAAGATATAAAATTGGCGATAATTACCATTGTGTAATAGATATAACTGGAGGGATTCCACTTGTAACAAATATCGATCCAAGATTAAAAGAAATTATTGACTATTTGCATCTAGATTCTTATTTAGATTATCCCGGAGATATGGAATTAAATATTTCATTAGATAAGTTAGTCTCAGCAAGACTTAGTGATATTCCATTTGAAAAATTTACTACATTAAATATATTACCTAGTGAGAAAATGGAAATAGATGAAAACTTTACAATGCCATCATTTGATGGGGAACTTACAAATGTTTTCTTTGATGCTGGAACATTTGAAAAAATTTCTAATGAAAATATCATTAAATTATTTTATTATGTTTCTCATCATAAACATAATGGAAGTATAATCATTGATAGATTAGGTAATGATGAAAAAGCAAAAATTGAAGAAATAGCTGATAATATAAAAGACATGCATTTTAGAAGATTTGCTAGTTATTGGGTTAGTAATGATTGTCTTGATACCTTTAAATATATTCCAGCTGAGACTGTTGTTCCGGTAATTTATGGAAAATACTCTTATAATTATGCACCTAATGCAACCTATGTTTTAAATGATGCAACAAATAATTTATCTTTATATGGAATAGAACTAAAAGAAGGTATAAGTGTTGAAAGTAATCGTAATATTAATTTAGATTTGAATATAAGTAAACCATTTTGTGATGTTAATTTTAATCTACCTGAAGATAGCAGTATTAATATAAATTATTATGATGACTATCTCTTATTTACCGAAAATACTTTAAAAAGCTTAGAAAATTATAATGTTAATTTTAATGAAGGAGTACCTCTTAAAAGTGACATAAATGCAATTAAAGAAATGAATACTTTATCTAAAAACATAAAACTTGAAATGTTAGAAAATAAAGAATATCGTCGTTTTAAAATAACTGTGAATATTCCTGAAGAGGGTATTAGTGATAGTGACTTCCTAGCTTTACAAAATATAGTTTCTTTTTGTAATGAATATGGTGATTGTAATCATTTTGGTGATTTAGTTATTAATGCCTATAATAAAGAAGACATTCCAAATAATATAACTGATCATTTATATTTTAATGAATTAAGAAATGTAACATTTAATAATTATGGTGGTAACATAAGTTTTCTTAATATATTTAGTTCTTCTAATGGGTATGGCTTTACTAATTTAACATTTAATAATTATTCTAAAGTTAATGATTATGATTTATTAAATAAAGTTGTTTCTAAGTATACCAATGATAATGGAACTTCTATTTTAAATTATGTTAATTCAAATGAGTTATATATAACTTATGGTGATGGTTCTAAAGATAATCAAACTCTTCCAAGCGAAGCCCAAGTACAAAAACTTATTGGTTGTGGATATAGCGAAGATGAAGCTTTTAAAATAGTAAATAATAAAGAATATGATAAAATATTTTATTTCTATGTTTATGTTAATGGGGAAAAACATAAAATTAGTTATGAAAAAACATATTCTTTAACAAGAGCAAAATAAATTTTAGAAAGAGCTGTTCCAAAGCAGTTCTTTTTTATTTTATAAAAAATTTAATAAATTTTTCTAAAAAAGAAGGAAATTGATGAAAAAAAACTAATATATATAGTGAAGGGAGAAAATATAAATGTCGAAAAAATGTTTCTTTTGATATCATTTGTCAAAAACATTGCTTTTCTAAAAATAACTATTAATATATAGACTTTAAAGGAGGAATAGCAATGTTAAATTTTGATTATTTAAACGATGACTTAGCTTTTAAACAAGTATTTATGCATAATGAAATACTAGAAGATTTAATAACATCATTTTTAAATTATATAGGCAAAAATAATAATAATAGATTAATAACCGAATTAATACCCAATTCTTATATAAATCCTGATCAT
>CANRLB010000130.1 GCA_947631365.1 uncultured Bacilli bacterium
CAGCACCCGGGGATGCTGGTAGGCCTTCACCAATAGCTTCAGCTTTATCTAAGGCCTCTTTAACAAATGTTGGATGTAATAATTGATCTAAACTTTTAGCTTCAATTCTTAAAACTGCTTCTTCTTCACTAATCATTCCCTCATCAACTAAATCACAAGCAATTTTAATAGCGGCATGCGCTGTTCTTTTACCATTTCTTGTTTGTAAGAAATATAACTTACCATTTTCAATTGTAAATTCCATATCTTGCATATCACGATAATGATCTTCAAGTTTTTGGGCAAGACTCATAAACTCTTTATAGCATTCTGGTAAATCAGTTTCAAGTTTAGTAATAGGTTGTGGCGTTCTAACACCTGCCACAACATCTTCACCTTGGGCATTAATTAAATATTCACCATAAATACCTTTTTCACCAGTTGCCGGATTTCTTGTAAATGCTACACCAGTACCAGAAGTATCGCCCATATTACCAAATACCATTGCTTGAATATTAACCGCAGTTCCCCAATCACCAGGAATATCATTCATCCGACGATAAACGATGGCTCTTGGATTATCCCAGGAACGGAATACTGCTTCAACAGCCCCGATTAATTGCGTATGAACATCTTGTGGAAATTCTTCCCCATTCATATTTTCACTATAAACTTTTTTAAATCTTTTAACTAATTCTTGTAAATCTTCTGTCGTAAGTTCATTATCATAAGTTATGCCTTTTTCATTTTTTACTTCATCAATAATTTTTTCAAAATATGATTTAGGTACTTCCATAACTACATCAGAATACATTTGAATAAATCTCCTGTAAGAGTCATAAGCAAATCTAGGATTATTACTAGATTTAGCAAAACCATCCACTGATTCATCATTTAGCCCTAAATTAAGGATAGTATCCATCATCCCTGGCATAGAAGCTCTAGCACCACTTCTTACTGATACAAGTAAAGGTCGTTCTTTATCCCCAAACTTCTTTCCTTCTAATTCTTCTAATTTTTTGAGAGATTCTTCAATTTCTTTAACGATATCCTCTCTAATTTTTTTACCATTTTGGTAATAATCAACACATGCTTCCGTAGATACTGTAAAACCTTGGGGAATAGGCATACCTAAATTAGTCATTTCAGCTAAATTAGCACCTTTACCACCAAGGATTTCTCGCATGTCCTTATTACCCTCTTTAAACATATAGACATATTTTTTTGCCATAATAAAATCCTCCTAAAAAATATTTTAACATAAAAAAACAAGTTTCTTTACAAAAACTTAGCTTTTATAGACTCTTTATTGACGATTCTTATCAGGATGATATTTTAAATATTCTTCTCTTAATCTTTCATTACTAACATGAGTATATATTTCGGTCGTATTTAAATTTTCATGACCGAGTAATTCTTGGACGCTTCTTAAATCTGCTCCATTATTAAGTAGGTGTGTAGCGTAAGTATGTCTTAGTGTATGTGGTGATAATTTATGCTTTATTTCTTGCATTTGTGATATTTTAATAAAAATATTTTCCATACTATTTCTTGATAACTTACCACCAATACTATTAATAAATAAATAATCTATTTCACTTTTTTTTAAAAATTCACTTCTTACTTTTAAATATTTTTCTAAAAGTTCTTTTAAAGAGTCGCCAAAATAAGCAATTCGTTCTTTTCTTCCCTTTCCCAGTACTCTAATAGTCATATTTTGCATATCTATATCTTCTAATTTAATATTACTTGCTTCACTTACTCTTATTCCAGTTGAATATAAAAGTTCGACTAAACATTTATTTCTAATATCTTCTTTAGTATCTTCTTTTAATACTTTTAAAAGATCTTCTATTTCTACTATATTTAAATAATTAGGTAATTTTTTCTCAATTTTGGGATTTCTAATTCTTTTAAATATATTTTCTTTTAATAATTTTATTTCTACTAAATAAGTATAAAAATGTCTTAAACTACTTAAAAATCTTGATATAGACTTATTACTATATTTTTTTTCATCTAAATATTTTAAATAATCTATTATATTATCTTTTGTTAAATTTAAATAATTTAAATTATTATTATTTAAATATTTAGCAAATAATTCTAAATCTTCTTGATAATCAATTATAGTCATTTTGGTATAATTGAGTTCTTTTTCAATATATTCTAAAAATTTTTGCATAACTTCTTCTATTTTCATAAATAAATTATACTACAAAAAAAATTAAATGACTATGCAACATCATTTAATTTTTCTAATATTCTTTTATTTTGAATGTTATAACTAGCTTTGTAAGCATTATCATTAATTATTTTATTATCTGTTTTTTCTTCGTTTTTCTCAAAATGGTTTTCTTTATTAAGCATTTTATAAATACTAATATAGATATTTCTACTCTTTTGATAAGGAAGTTCACCAATTAATTTAAAAATATCTTTTTTAGTGCCTGTCTTTAAAGCAACTTTAAATCTTTCTAGCATTCTTTTAATAAAATCTGGATCAGTAAAACTACTTTCAACAATTTTTTTATAGGCTCCAAATAATTTGTTTTTAAAATCTTGATTTATTTCTTCATCATTAGTTTGAAAATTCATAATATCATGATATATTTCTTTAGTTAATACTGTTAAATTATGCTTGTGTCTAGCATCACTAATAATTCTAAGACGTCCATCTAAATATTCAGGACGAGCCATATTACTTCTTATAATTGATTCTCTTATTTCTTCTTCAGTAAATTCACATGTAAAAAAATCAATA
>CANRLB010000131.1 GCA_947631365.1 uncultured Bacilli bacterium
TAAATCGGGATGTAGCGCAGCTTGGTAGCGCACCGTGTTCGGGTCGCGGGGGTCGCAAGTTCGAATCTTGTCATCCCGATACTTTATTTTAAAGGGTTTTAGCTTATTAACTAAAACCCTTTTTATTGTCATTATGTAAATATTATGTAATTGGAATTTTATTCGTTAAAATATGTTTAATTCTTCTTAGTGTGTTTACCGTATGCTAAGTCAATTCCCACTAATATATTCGCTGCTACATCTGTCGGTATACCGTATGCAACTAAGGCTTCCGTAAGAATTTGGTCAGGAGTTTTTTCTTTCTTTTCTTCGTGGGCAATATTGCCAAATATAAGCCGAATAAATGCAGTATTACTGATTTTTAAAGTTCTTGCTAATGCAACTAAAGTATACAAATTAGGGATTTTTTCTTTTTTCTGGTTTTCTAAATCGGAAATAACACCAACACTTACCCCTGATTTTGCAGATAATTCTTGGATATTTATTTCTTGTTTCTTTCGTTCTTGTCGTATAAGTACCCCAAATTCACTAATAACATGTTTAACATCTTCTTTTATTTTATCAATGTCAGTACTGTATTTATTATTATCATAATTATCTTCTAATTTTCGCATAAATACCCCTTTTTTACTATCTATTATACATAATTTTTTCATTTTAGTAAATTTTTCACTAAATTGTTAATTATTGTAACAAATTTTAGTGAAATATTCGCTTAAATATTGATTTATTTTTTTAAATACTTTAATATTATTTTAGTGAAAATTTCACAAAAGGAGAAGAAATGAAAATTTTAACAACGGAAGAAGCAGCTAAGTTATTACGAACAGATGTTAGAACATTGCAAAAAAGAGCTCAAAAGGGATATTATCCCTCAAATGTATGCGGTAGAGACGGTCGTAAATATCTGTTTAATGAAGAAAAACTACTTGAATTTGTTTTTTCAAATAAAAAAGTAGCGTGAATTAGGCAAAATTGAATAATGAGCGTTTTTAAACACAAAAATGGTTATTACGGATATAACTTCATGTATCAAGGGCAGCGTTATTGCAAAACTTTTAAAGGACTGTCTCATGATGAAGTTGCCAGTCTGGAAATTGTACATAAGTCAGAACTTATAAAAAACGGTTATGACATAACTAAAAAGAAGATTTATTATTTATCTGACTTAATTGAAAGTTATAAAAAATATTGTAAATCTCATTATACCAGACCAACAGAACGATATTATGTGTTGGATAGATTATATAAATTAATTGGGAACAAGATAATAGACCAAATAACCGTTTCTGATATTGAAAAATACATTAATTTAAGAATAGGCAAAGTAAAAAACTCAACAATAAATAGAGACATGGATACTATTTATAGAGTATTTTCATTAGCAATTGAAAATGAGCAAATAAATTATAATCCTTGTCATAAAATAAGAAAATTAAGGATAGAAAATCCGCCAGAACGCTATTTAACAAAGGAAGAAGAAGTACAACTATTACGTAAAAAGGAACTTTACGCAAAATTAGATGAATTTTATACAAAAGAATTACAAGACGTAGTTTTTTATAAGTTACCTTATGAACCACAAGCAGAATTAACAAGTTATAAAAAAGCATTCGCAGAATTACTTAATGATAGTGATTTAATAACTTTAGAACTTTTATATGATTCTTTTAATTTAGGTCAAATTTTTAGAAATAACAAAGCAAAATTACAAAGAACTAATACCAATTTATATAGAGAAATGTATAACAAATTTATTCAAGGACAAAATGCTTAATTTTGTTGACATTTAAAGCAACGGGGCATATTTGAATATAATTTTATAACATGAAGACAAGAAACTTGCCTTGTTGACGATTCTAATAAGCGGATATTGAATGTTTTATTTCTATGCTGATTTTAATTTAATTTCGTATTTATATCCCAATCCACGAATTAATTTAAATGCTGTGTCTATTCTTGGAGTCACTTTACCATTCATAATATCATATAAATTAGAGCGATTAATACCTGCTTCATTTGCAATTCTTGTAATTTCTCCACGTTTAGAATTTTTAACAACATCCAATAAACATTCAATAAATTCATCAACATTCCCTGTATTTAAAAATGTAGTTAAAGTATCTTCTAACCATGCTTGTGTAAATTGAGAATTTTTAAAACTTTCTGAAAAATGTTCGCTAAACTTAGGTGCTTTATTTATATATGCTTGTTGTTTAGGAGTTAGAGCCATTATCTGTTGTCCTTTCTTTGTAATCTTGAAAATATTGATTTGCTTTTTGTATTACTTTCTTTTGGTCTTTTTTATTACTACCAGCTATAAATATAATAAGTCTATCATCAAGGTCATAGTAATATATTCGGTATCCTTTGCCAAAATCCATGCGGATTTCAGACAATTCTGATTTTTGTAATTTTTTATGGTCTCCATAAATACCTTCACTTAACTTTTTAACCCGTTTGTTTACTCTAACTTGAATTGATGTATCGAGTTCATTAAACCAGTTAAGATACGGACAATCACCTTCTATTGTATAGTAATAAAATATTTCTTTCATATTAACATTGTATGCCAAACCAACAAATATTTCAAGGGGTATTTTATATTATTTTACAATTTTACAGTAACAAACTTAAAGCCACCAATTTGATTATAGTCTATCCCTTGCTTACATTCTTTCATGCAACGGTTAA
>CANRLB010000132.1 GCA_947631365.1 uncultured Bacilli bacterium
TTTACGTAATAACAAAATTAATTATCGGTCACAATAACTTGAGGATTTTCTTTTATCAATAATTCTTTTACTTCTTCGGTAAATATTTTATCCCCAACAATAATTAAATTATTTAACCCAACATAATTTGTAAGATAAGGTTCAATATCAATATGGATTTCTCTATCTATCCCTACTTCCTTAAAATAATCATTACATCTCATCACCAAATACATATTAATTGCGACATAACAACGATTGATATGTAAATTTAAAATATTAACACTATAGTTTAAAATGATATTTAAAGTATCTTTTATTTCCCCAGATGTTATAAAATTATATTCACCCGAAATAGGTCGTAAAGAACTAAAAGAAGAAAACAATATTAAAATATCTTGATAAGTTAAATTACTAAAACATTTCTGATTATCAATCGCAAGTAATGTTTCAATAACCTCTTTTTCTTCAACAACCTTATTATATAGATATTCTTTTAACATTTTAAATCCCTTTTATGACTTAATTCTTTAGTTTCAATTAAGTGTTTAATAAAGTTAATAACATCTTCAGTATAATCTTCCCCATTTATTAAAGAAGTAATAGTTTTTCCCCATTTCGACATATCTTCATAATGATATACTCTTCGAACTGGAATAGTTGGATCATGACTAATCAATTTAATTATCTCTTGTTTAGTAAGTTTAGATAAAGAAACAAAATCTTTATAAGTCATAATATAGGTTGCTGATGATGTTATATCACTAGGTTTTGAAATTTTAGTATAATCTTTTTCAAAAACAACTTTTCCATTAGGATAAATATAAGCAATATAGCCAAAAAATTTGTCTTTTCCTTCAGTTTTATATAAATAATCTGTTTCTTCAATAAACATTCTTCCCATTTTAAATCTTCTTAATATTTCTTCCGTATTTTTAGGATAACTACCTCGAGGTATTTTTAAATCTTTACTTTCTGTAATTTCTTTTGTTCCTTTAGGAATAAATTCCCATTCGGCTAATAATTCTTGTTCTTCTTTTAAAATCTCTAACATTTCTTTTACTTTATCAATATTAGTTTTTTTCGTAGTATCGAATGCTTCTATTTCTTCTTCATTATAACCATTTCTTTTTAATACTTTTTGAATTTTTTCTTTAGTTAAACGCGTTGGCGTTACTTCCGGATTTTCTTCTAAATAATTTGCATAAACAATTAACACCGAATTAATATTCATTTCATAAACACGTGACTTTTCTAAATCTAATAATTTAATACTTACATCATAATTAGGATTTGTTTCTCTTACTTTATTGACAGCTGTAATATAATTTTCAACTATTCCCAATAAATCAGCATTAATTTTAGTATTATTAGAAGTTGTTATTAAATTACCAACAATATTTTTAACAATAATTAAAGCTAATTGGTCATAATCAAAACATTCGATAAACTTTTTATAATCGATTGGTTTTTGAAAAAAAGGTAATAAAAATCTTTTACTTTGTACTAAAAAACTTGTACATTCTTCAATCATAGCTTCTAAAACTTTTTTGACATTTTTATGGGGATACTTATTTAATGTTTCTTCTAAGTCATTATAATAAGGTGAATTAAAACCTCTTTTTAAAATATCTTGAAAAACTTTTCTTTCTTCTCTTATACATTCCCGCGCTAAATCGAGAATTTGTTCATCATCTTCTAAATTATCACAAGCATAACTAAAAGCATCATAATTAACACATGGTATTTGGATATCAGCAATTTTAATCGCTAAAAAAGTTTTTAAACTAAAAGCTGTTACTTTTTGATCACTCACTTTATCATATATTGTATCTAACGCCGCACTATATTCTAAATCATGGCTATCTTTCCCTACAATCTTTGCTAAAGGTTCATAATAATATTTATCAATAAATTCTTTATATGCATTGCTTTTTTTCGTTTGCTTAGCATTTAAATATAATTCATCTTTCTCATTTCGATACACTGCATTACCAATCGATAATCTTCCATCATAATAAATACTTGGATTAAACGCCTCTTCTAATTTAAATACATCTTTTAATTTCATTCTTATCCCCTCTTTTTTTAATTCGAGTTGTTATTATAACACTTTTTAGCCAAAATGGAAAGATAATTTATTTCAAAATATTTTTTAATTCAATTTCAAAAGTAAATTGATAAATTAATATGCAACTTACAAATAAGTCTGTCACATAAATTTTTGTCAATGGCGAACGAAGTGAGTTTATCTTGACCATTGACAAAACCTTTTATTATATAATTATTTAAGGCAAAAGTGCAGTCTTGTACTTTTGCTTATTAACTTTATAATAATTCTTTGATATTTTGCTTGTATTAAAGGAGGCATATATGAATACAAGTAACATATATAATAAACATTTAAATTTATCTAAAAGAATTCAAATTGAACAATATCTTAATGAAGGAAAAACAATTAAAGAAATAAGTGAATTAATCAGTAAATCAAGGAATACTATTTATTATGAAATAAAAAAACACAGAAAATTAATTAAATGTAATAGATATAATGTTTCTCCAACTTTTAATATGAATTGTCCTAAAACTTCTAAACCACCTTTTGTATGTAATGGTTGTCAATCAAGAACAGGTTGTAGAAAAAATAGATTTATGTATTTTGCTGAAGATGCTAATCGTGAATATAAAGATAAACTTTCTACTTCTAGGCAAGG
>CANRLB010000133.1 GCA_947631365.1 uncultured Bacilli bacterium
AAATATTCGGTCAACATCAAGGCCATAAAATTCTTTCGTTTTCACATTTCCTCACCTCCCATCTTTTTTAAGTAGGGTATTCTCTCCCTCTACTAATATATATTGCGCCTTTTCCTCGATTTCCTTTTAATTAACTAAAATTTGTCAAAAAAAAATAAGAGAAATTTTATTTTTCCCTTATTTTTAAATAAATTAATAATCCTTTTAATAAATCTTTATCTTCTTCTTTTAAATCTAAATTTTCTATTTTATCTAAAGAATTATAATATAAGTTATCAAGATAATCTTCACAATATTTTAATGCTCCCGATATTGTTAATAACTCTCTTAGCTTTTTTAATTTTTTGTTAGTAATATTCTTTTTACCATAAATTTTTAAAAATTCATTTTTATATTCAGTATTAATAATATAAATATATAAAATAGTTTGTTTAAACTCTTTTATATCAGAAATATTTGATTTACCTAATTTTTGATTATTTCCTAAAATACTTAATAAATCATCTTTTATTTGAAAATAAATTCCCATGTTATTTAAAATATTTTCTAAATCTTGAGTTAATACTTTACCCCCTAGTAAATAGCCTAAAGTAAAAGGTCCTTTAATAGTATAATAACTAGTTTTTAAACTATAAATAAGAATAACATCTTCTTCCCCTATCTTTTTAAAATGATATTTAGAAGCAAATGGTAAGAAAACATCTAATACCTCTCCTTTTATAGTTTTATCAACAATATCATTATAAGTACTTAGAATTTTATAAAATAATGGATGATTATAATAATGGTCATAAATTATTTTATTTGCTTGAAATAAACCATAATCTCCTACACATAAAGCAATTGAACTAGCCATTTTACATGTATCATTATAGTATTTCTTGCCTTCTCTTTTATTTAAATAAGCTTTCGATAATCTTTCTTGAATAGTTAGTTTCCCTCTTCGATATTTAGCATTATCAATAATATCATCATGAATTAATATGGCACTTTCAAATGTTTCATAAGCACTAGCTAAATTAAGATAATTTTCATTTTTGTCTTTGGCAAAATATTCTCCTAAAGCAATTAAAGTTCCTCTTATATATTTACCATTTTGATTTAAATCAATAAAATCATTAATGGCATCTTTAATAACTAAATTATCTTCTTTATTTAAAGAAGCCATAATTAAAGAATTATTATTAACTATTTTTTCTAAACAATCTTTATAATATAATAAAAAACTTAATAAATATTTATAATTATTTAATTCTTTTTCGGTTAAATTAAGATTAGTTATTAAAGCATAATCATCTTGATAATGATAATTACTTTTTAAAATATTGTTAGAAAATGTAATTAAGTTGTTACTTTCAATGTTAATAACATTTTGATATTTTTCTTTTAATTCATTTTGACTGTTAATAATTTGTTTATAACTAGGACATTTAAATTCTTCCATAACAACTATTTTAAATTTTTCTTTAATAAATGAAAATATTTTATTAAAATCATCTTCTTTATATTGAGGCATTTTTGGTAAATATATTTTAGCGTTTTTATTTAACTCATTTAATTCTTCTATATTATTAATGTAAAAAATACCATTTATATCTAAATTATAATCACTAGTTAATATAGGAATATAATTGTTATTTAAATGTTCTTTAATTTTATTTCTAATTTTATTCATAATAGAGCAAGTTAAATCTATATATCTTATTTTATTTTCTTTTAAATAATTTAAATTACTATTATTAATACCAAAAGGTCCAATAATTAAAATATCATTATTATCTAAATTAGTAAGATCATCAATAATATAAATGCCTAAACTATTTAATTCATTTATAACATTTTGATTGTTAATAAAATCATGATAAAGAAATATATTTTGGGGATTTTCACTATTTATTTCTTGTTCGTAAATTTCATAAATAGTCTTTAACATTTCATTAAAACTTTTACATAAACCTTTTACTTTTGGTAAATAAATCATAATACCTCCTAGAAAAAAAGAAATAGATATCTATTTCTTAAAATGAATCAATATTTATTTTAACTTTTGGCATTTTTTTAATGGCAGCATAAGCCCCAATAAGAGTTCTTATTGCAGCTGATGTTTTACCATTTTTGCCAATAACTCTTCCCATTTCAGCTTCTGGAACTAATATTTCTAAAATAGTTACATCTTCATCAGCTTCAAAAAGAGATACTTTGACAAGATCAGGTTCTAAAACAATACTTTTTACTAAATATTCAGCAAATTCTACTTCATTCATTTAATTCACCTAATTCTTTTTATTTTTATTATTAGTGTATTTAGTCATAATACCAGCATTAGATAAAATATTTCTTACAGTATCTGTTGGTTGAGCACCATTATTTAACCAATTAAGAATTTTTTCTTCATCTAAAGTAACCTTATCGGACCCTTTAACTGGATCATAAGTTCCAACTGATTCAATAAAACGTCCATCTCTTGGAAATCTTGAATCTGCTGCAACTATTCTATAAAATGGTTTTTGTTTTGCTCCCATTCTTTTTAATCTTAATTTAACAGCCATAATTGCCTCCTTTTTTACTACTAATAATATAACAAATAGAATTATTTATGTCAACACTTTTTCGTTGACTAGTTATCTTTTACTTCTTCAGTATCTAAATATTCTTCTTTAACATTATCAATTTCTTCAT
>CANRLB010000134.1 GCA_947631365.1 uncultured Bacilli bacterium
CAAAAAGAAGCCTTTATGCAAGCTTGTGAAAATATGTTTGATGCTTTAGTTCAAAGATTTGAAAAAGAATTAGAAAAAAATAAATAATCTTAAGTAATGATTTATTTCATTACTTTTTTCATACAATTAAATAGATATGAAAGAAATAATAAATTATTATTACAATTTTGATTTAGTTGATATTAATGAATTTAATAATTATGCCTCTTTTAACTATCAAGGAGAAGATTTTTATTTTGTCTTTTTTAATCGAACCGAAGAAGAGTTAAAAGATCTTTTAGATATTATCTATGAACTTAAAATGAAAGGATTAAGAGTACATGATATTATTATTAATAGATATAATAGTCCTTTAACCAAAGTTGGTGATAATAATTATTTACTTTTAAAATTAAATAGTTCTAAGAATGAAAAAATTAATTTTATTAGTATGTGTGAATTTTTAAGTAAGTTAAAACTAAACAATAATAATAGTAAATTATATCGTAATAATTGGGGTGAATTATGGAGTAAAAAGATAGATTATTTTGAAGAACAAATTAATCTTTTAGGCAAAAATAAAAAAATCGTTTTAGATTCTTTTAGTTATTATATCGGTTTATCTGAGAATGCAATTAGTTATGTAAATAAAATTAATAAAGTAATTGGTATTAGTGAAAATGACTCAATTACTTTATCTCATCGGCGAATATTTTATCCTAATATTAATTTAAATTATTTAAATCCTTTAAGTTTTATTTTTGATTTAGAAGTAAGAGATGTTGCTGGTTATCTTAAAGTCTCATTTTTTAATGGAGAAGATGCATTATTAGATTTAAGTACTTATTTAAAAATGCGTCCTTTAACACCATATAGTTATCATATGCTCTATGCAAGACTTTTATATCCATCTTATTATTTTGATATTTATGAAGATATTATGAATAATGATGGTAGTGAAGAGAGATTAATACCTGTTATTAAAAAAGTAGATGAATATGAAATATTTTTAAAAAAAGCCTATGAAGAAATTAATAAATATACTCCATTAGAAAAAATTGATTGGCTTCTTAAAGAAAAGTAGGTTTATCTTTATAATCACGCATTAATTCATCAGCACATTTTTTAAAATCTTCATCTTGTAATAAAGAAAATAAAATACGTTCTTTAAGAAGAGCATAATAAGCATGATTATTCATTAAATGATCATCATTATCTATTTTATCACCAGTAAAATAGGCTTTAGGTTTAATGTCAAAATATTTTAATGCTTCATCACATATTTTTATATATTCTAATCTTTCTTTAATTGTTTTATTATTAATCATTTTTTCCTCCTTATTTAAATTGGAACATTTATAATTTCTTTTATTTCCGGAATTTCTTCTTGAAACATTGGTAATAAGCTGTCATTTATAGTGCTATCTTGTCCAAGACAATTCATACAATTGCCAGTTAGTTTTACATATAAATAACCATCTTTAAATTTTACAAATTCAATATCTCCCCCATCCATATTTAAATATGGCCTTATTGTTTCCACTAAATCTTTTATTTTATTTTCTAGTTCCATAAAATACCTTCTTTTCTTTTATTATAAATAATTTATTTTTATTTAACAAGTTTTAAACGATATTCTTCATGATCTTTTTCTTCACGATATAATAAGAAGTGGTAAGGGTCAGTAAATAATTTAATATAAATGCGAGCATTTTGATTATGAATATCTCCTAGATTTATTTTAACTCCTCTTGCTTCATTATGGCCAAGAAGATGATCAAAAAGATAACTATACATTCTAGTTCTTTCAAATGGCCCTTTAACTAAACCAATATTGATTAAGTGATCACTAAAATATTCAAGCTTATATTGAGTTAGGGTTAGGCGGTCATTAGTTCCAATATTAAAAAATGAACGAGCACTATTACGATTTTTAAATTCTTTACTTAAATCATCAATTAAACTATTTGTATAAGAAACTTTTTCATTATTGTTAATTGTGGTATCTAAATCTAATAAATATTCTTTGGGTAAACTTATTAAATCGGGATAGTTTTGTCTTAATGTATTATAATGGGGAATTACCCCAAAATTTTGGGCTTTAAGACCATATTGAATATTAAATAAATCACTTAATGGATCAATAAAATAAAGGCCAAAGTCACCTTCAACAATTAGAGCAAAGAGAGGAATTTTAGCACTGTTAGCTTTTATTTTCCAAGCTTTTATATCTAATGAATTAAATAGATCAATATAATAATCACAAAGAGTTGAACAAACAATATAAGGTAATCTATTAATAAAACCATTTTGATATTGACGATATTTTTCTTCTTCACTAGCACAAAAATATTGTAAATCTCTTTGAACTAAAAAAGAAATGTTATTATAAAGATACTTAATAATTAAATCTTTAGGCCAAGATTTTTCTATTTTATTTATAATATCTTCTATATTATTATTCATCTTTTGCACCTCCTTTTTAAGCATTAACTACTTTAACATAAATTTTAATAAAAAACTAGTTTTTGCATCAAATAAATTTTGTGGTATACTATTCTTGGAAGGTTTGTTATGGCAGATTATAAAGAAATAAAAAATGAAAATTATAAAGTAGGGGATATTATTAAAGGCCAAGTAACAGGTATTGAAAATTATGGAATATTTGTTAGTATTG
>CANRLB010000135.1 GCA_947631365.1 uncultured Bacilli bacterium
GCAAATTCTTTTCTTTCTATTTCTTTTTCTTTTGTTTCATTATTATTCATTTCATATGAATAACTTTTATTCCATGTTAATATTATTAATGACATTATTATTACTATTATTAACATTCCTTTGTTCTTTTTATTCTCTTTCATAGATAGCTTCCTTCATTAAGACCATTGTAAATGGTCTATACAATATAATTGTATAATCTTAAAAGAACATTGTCAATGGTCTTTTTGCGAATAAAAATATAATTTACTTTATAATGAAAAAGTAGGTGTTATTATGGAATTCAAAGCTAACAATTATAAGCCTAGTGAAACTTTTAAATTTATCAGGCAATGTACAGGGCTTACTCAAGAAGAACTAGCAAAAAGAGTTAATAAATCTAAAAATTGGGTTAAATCTAATGAACAAGATGTTACCAGATATTATTTTGAAGATCTTTTAAAAATAGCTAATATGTTTAACATCGAAATTAAAATTATTAAAAAATAGAACATAAAAAAAGACTTCATTTTTTTGAAGCCTTTTTTATGTTTAAACTACTTCTTCATTACCTTTAGCTAAGAATTTTTCTTCTAAAACTTCACTAGCATCATCATCAAGTAATTCTTTTTCAAGTTCAAGTTCAATATCACTATATTGTTTAGCTCCTGTACCTGCAGGAATTAATTTACCAATAATAACATTTTCTTTTAAACCTTGTAACATATCTGTTTTACCACGCATAGCGGCATCAGTTAAAACTCTTGTTGTTTCTTGGAATGAAGCTGCAGATAAGAATGAATCAGTTTCAAGTGATGATTTAGTAATACCAAGCATAATTGGATTACCTTTAGCAGGAACACCACCATTTAAGATTACTGGTTTATTGCCATCAGCAAATTCTCTTAAACTTACAGTTAATCCTTCAACAAAATCTGTATCACCAGCATCAATTATTCTTACTTTATTAATCATTCTCTTAACAATTATTTCAATATGTTTATCATTGATATCAACACCTTGTAATTTATAAACATTTTGAATTTCTTTTAAGATATATTCTTGAGCTGTAAGTGGGTCAGTAACTGCAAGTAATTCTTTAGGTGAAATAACACCTTCAGTAAGTTTATCACCTGCTTTAACTTCATCGCCAACTTCTACTCTTAACTTCATATTATAATTAGTAATATGTTCTTTAACACCAGAAGCATTTTCAATAACAATACTATGTTTACCATTTACTTCTTCAATACTAATTACTTTACCAGTAATTTCGGCAATAGTAGCTTTGAATTTAGGAACACGAGCCTCAAATAACTCTTCAACTCTTGGAAGACCTTGAGTAATATCATCTCCACCAGCAACACCACCAGTATGGAATGTACGCATGGTAAGTTGAGTACCAGGTTCACCAATTGATTGAGCAGCCATAATACCTACAGCCTCACCTGTTTCAACTAAATTACCTGTAGCAAGATTACGACCATAACATTTTTGACAAACACCATTTAAAGTCTTACAAGTAAGAACACTTCTAATTTCAACTTTCTTGATACCAGCTTTTTTAATTTTAGCCACGATATTTTCCGTAATCATTTCGCCAGCTTCTAAAATAGTTTCTTTTGTTTCTGGATTAATAATTTTCTTAGAAGCATATCTTCCTAAAATTCTTTCTTCAAGAGATTCAATAACTGAACCATCTTTATCATTTATTAAATCGTATACAACAACACCTTGCATTGAACCACAATCATGTTCTTTAACGATGATATCTTGAGCTACATCAACAAGTCTTCTTGTTAAATAACCAGAGTCGGCAGTACGTAGAGCTGTATCAGCAGAACCTTTTCTTGAACCGTGGGTTGATAAGAAGAATTCAGAAACTGATAAACCCTCCATAAAACATGAAGTAATTGGAATTTCAACAGTTGTACCATCTGGTTTAGCCATTAAACCACGCATACCTGCAAGTTGGGTAAAGTTAGATATTTTACCACGGGCACCACTGTTCATCATCATGAAAATTGGATTAGTAAAATTATCTTTAGCAATTTCTGCAAGAGCATCTTTTACTTTATCAGTGGCTTCAGACCAAATTTGAATAACTCCATTATATCTTTCTTGTTCCGTAATAAGACCTTTTTGATATTGTTTATTAATCTTATCTACTCTTCCCTTAGCTTCAGCAATAATTTCTTCTTTGGCATCACTTCTTACCACATCAGCAGCAGATACAGTAATACCAGCAATTGTTGAATATTTAAAACCTTGATCTTTTAATTTATCAAGCATAACTGAAGTTTCAGTTGTTTTATATCTTTTAAATACTTGAGCAATAATTTGACCTAAAGTTTTTTGAACAAATGGACTAACTAAAGGCATGGCCTTAATTGCTTCTTCTAAATTTGTTCCCCTTGGAAGGAAATATTTATTTGGGGTAATACCTTCAATATTTTCTTTAGTTCCTTCATTTAAATATGGGAATGAATCAGCTAAAATTTCATTAAATTTAATTTTACCAACCGTTGTAACTAAATATTTATCTTGTTGTTCTTCCGTAAATAATTTATGTTTAAATGATTTAACTGGAATAGCAATTCTTGTATGTAAATCAATTTCTCTTCTTTCATAAGCCATTAAAGCTTCATTACAATCTTTATAAGCTTTACCTTC
>CANRLB010000136.1 GCA_947631365.1 uncultured Bacilli bacterium
GGCTTTCTTTGGGGTAAGGGGAAGTCTACCCTTTTTATTATTTTTATAAAATAAATTTCATTTTTCTTTTCAGACTATTCTCCTTTTCATTTGTATCTTTTACATTTTCAGGTGGTGAATATTTTTCCCAACGATAAACAGTTACTTTTTCACCATTTGTAAAAACATAAGTATAAACAAATAAGCCTTTATCTTTTTTTAAAACATTACCATCTTTATAATTTTCGGTAATTTTTAAGAAAGGTCTATTATCAAATACTTTGGCTTGCAAAGTATCTATTAATATAAAAACTATTAAAATACTAAAAATTATTAAAAATATTTTTAACCATTTTGGCATATTATTTATCTCCCATTATAAATATTATATCATGAAGCAAACAAAATGAGAAAGCTTTCGCTTTCTCTTCATTGTCTAATTATAATTAAATATTTTATATTAATATATTTTTTGCTTTTTCAATTATTTCATTATTCAGTTAAATAAATATCGACATCATCTAAAGCATTTTGAATTAAATCATTATCTATTTTTTGTTTTATCATTTTATTATAATCAATATTATATTTATTATAATATTCTTTTGTGTATTTTCTTGAAACTATTTTATACTTTTTAATAATACTTTCTATTTTGGAAATATCATTTAATTCTTCATTAACTTTAGATGGAAAATTATCACATTCATTTTTGGCAAACAATGAAATTAAATAATATGAAATAGGAGTTCTACCATCATTACTTTTCTTCTTTTCTTTTTCAGCCTTTAAATATAGTAAATACAAATTTAACAATGTTTCAGTAGTAACATCATCTCTTTTAATAAAATCATTAATTTTTTCAAATTGTTTAGAATCAGCTTTTAATAACTTAGGCTTGTTTACATAGGCACTATAACCATCTTCTATAAAAGAAATTATAACTTGTAATAATTTATCAATTTTTATCATAAAATCACTAGTTTTCTCTAATTCTAAATTGAATTTATTTACTAACTCAGAATTTTTATCTTTTAATTTTGTAGCATTTTTATATTTCTGTTGAAAAGTATTTTTATCACTCTGTTTAATAAGTAAAAGAAAGCCTCTACTCTCAAAAGATTTTTGTAATCTTCTAAATATTTCATTATTTGCGACAAATGTTTTTTCATCTATACTATTTTGAGAATTATTATACCTAACAATATTTTCTTTTAATTCTTCACTGTTTTGATTTTCTTTATCTATTTGAAGAATTTTTAGCATTACAAAGCAATTTTTAAATTGTTCTTCTAGATTTTCTGAATTACACATATTTAAAGATTCATATATTGAATTTACTGTTTGACATCCATTAACAATTTGAGGATTAGTCACTTTTATTGAAACATGCCGATTAATGGAAGTATTATTTATTGTCCTTACAGGATCAATTTTTTCACATATCATAGTTATACCATTATTATAGTAAAAAAAATTTTTTCTTTCATTTTCATTCATAAGTGTTGCATATATTTTTTTATTTATTCCTGTATTTCCTAAATATTCTCTTATATTCTCGTTAAATAAAGGATAATTTTTTTCATAACAAGTTTTTCTCATTCTATATAGCGAAATTACAGGAGTAAGAACATATTTTGCATCTAAAGGATTATCCATATCATAATCTTTTGTATTAATATTTAGAACAGTTCCTTTATTAATAGATTCTATTGTATATTCTAGATTTTGATTATTAGTAGTTATAAATTCTCCATAATATTTTTCTTTTATTTTATCAAGAGTATAGATATTAACTATTATATTTTCATTTTCTGACATAAATTTATGTATCTCATCATAAATTAAATCACTAACTTCATTATTAGATATATACAATTCCAAATGTAATGTAAATCCACTAGTTTTACTATATTTATTATAAATTTTTTGCAATTCTTCACTTCTTTTATAATTATTTGATTCAAGCCATGACTTAGGTCTCAGCAAAAAATCATCTTTAACATAACTATATTTTAATGGACTATCTTCATAAAATTTATTTTGAATTAAATATAAATCATTATTATTTTCATTATAATAAAAGCAATCTATTCCTTTATCGTTATAATCACATATATTATCCTCAATTAGTTCTTCATCAACACTAAAAAATGTAGCAAGTACCCAAAAGTTAAATGCCCATTCATTTTTATTAAGATTTTTAATATTAGGATATCTTTTTTGATATTCTCTAATGTCTTCTAATATTTGTTCTTTAAAGTTTACTTCATTCATCATATATAAAACCTCCAATATAATTAATAATTATATTATATCATATAAATATAACTGTTAATATATTTATTCATATTTAGCATCTAAAATACTGATCTATATTCATTTATTTCTTCACTACAAGTTTGATAAAATCAATATTTTTCACATTTTTCTGAACTTTTAGATAATTAGTAATACTTTAAATCTCCAAATAGTTTTACATTTTCAAATCTATACTTATAAATTTTTCAGTAGTTTCAATTATTTCAACTTAAATTAATCTTCTTATTCTTCTTTTACTTATTTTCAATTTCTTACTTGATTTTAACAAACAAAATGAGAAAGCTTTCGCTTTCTCTTCAGGGGGCATCAAAGTTTCGTACCTTTTTTATCTTTTTTATAA
>CANRLB010000137.1 GCA_947631365.1 uncultured Bacilli bacterium
TCTATTCATCCTATGTATATTGAAGTAAATGAAATACAAGATAAAGAAGATGAATATAAGAAAATAACTAAATTTTTAAAAAAATATATTGAATATTATGCTTCTTTAAATGGCAAAGATGCTTCTTCTTATGAAATAAAATTTATTAATTATGGTAAAACAGAGCTTGTTTATGTTTTAACTGATGATGAAGGAAAGAGAATAACGTTATTAGTTAAACAGCCTAAAGTTAAATATGGATTAGTTAAAGAAGAATATCTTAATCTTTTAAAATTAAAAGAAAAAGATGAAAATGTAGTGGCCCCTTTTCAATATTATACTTTAGGTGATCAAGAATTATATGCAACCCCATATATTAATCAAGCAAGATGTGTTGCTAGTGATGGTTCTTGGGGTATGTATATTCCAGAACCAATATATCGTTTTGAATCATTTACTTTAGAACAAGAAAAAATAGTTAATGCTTGTATGATTGCTAAATTAGTTAGTCTATATGATTTTGAAAATAATGAGGGGATAGCTAAAGCTAAATTAGGTGGTGGAGATTTTATGCTTCCTAAAGGCTGGGAAAATGAAATACCAACTTATGAAGAAACGTTAAATAGTTTGTATTTAATTGCTGCCCGTAACATGGTTAAATGCTCTTTTGATGAATATTTACAAATAATAAGAGATGAATTTACAAGAGCAACAATTTTAGAAAAAGAAGAAAATTTAATTATCAATGTAAGAGGAAGAGCTCCAATGAATAGTGAAGATATTGAAAAAGGTATTGAACTTGGTAAAGAATTAATAATGGGAAGAAAAAGAAAAAGAAAATGTTAGATGGAATGATAAATAGAATTTTAATGGAATTATATGATGATTATGAAAAGGACAATAATTTAAAGCAAGTTATTGAATTTGCTAAGAAAACTTTTCCAAGTGATGGAACTGATAAATTATTTGTTGGCTGTGTTTTTATAATGTTTACAACTGCTAGCCCTTTTAAACCTCGTTATAGTTGTACAAGAGAGGCATTAGAGTCAATTGTATTAATGGCTAAAGAAAAAGTTGGTAATTCTAATCTTTTAGCCTTTTATATTGATAGAGTTAATACTCATAAGAAAGTTAGTAGTTATTTATATAAAATAGTTAAAGATCCTAATTTAGATAAATATGCGGATCTTATTTTAGATTATTTAAATCATTTTAAACCAAATTGGTCTTTAGATGTTAAAAATTGTAAAATTTTTAATAATTATCTTGATAAAATAATTATTAATTATATTAAAGAAGATAATAAAGAAGAATTATGGAATTTAGCAGAAAAATATGAAAATAAAATTAATTTAGAAAGAATTGCTGATTATTATATAAAGAAAAGAGATAATTATTATATTTGTGAACTTATTTCTTTAGTTGGAGAATATTTAAACTTAAATAATATATTTGATAAAATCATTGCCACTAAGGATGATGAATTTATTTTTTTGATTGCTAAAAATCCCATTATAAATAATGTTATTCCTGAATCATGTTTGCAAAAATTAAATAATTATCTTGAAAATGGTAAATAATAGGAATGTTATTATGAAAGTGATTCATCCCATTAAACCATTTTATAATAGTGATAGTGAAATTCTTATTTTGGGTAGTATGCCATCAATTGTATCAAGACAAAAAGGATTTTACTATATGCATCCCCAAAATAGATTTTGGAATGTTTTAGCATGTGTTTTTAATGAAAAGATAGATGATACAATTGATGCTAAAAAAGAATTTTTATTAAAACATAAAATTGCTTTATGGGATACAATAAAATCTTGTGAAATAATTGGTTCTAAAGATTCCTCAATAAAAAATATAAAAGTTAATAATATTAATAAATTATTAAAAGAAACGAAAATTAAAGATATCTATACTTTAGGTAAAAAATCATATGATTTATATAATAAATATATTTATCCTAAAACAAAGATAAAGGCTATTTATTTATATTCTACGAGTCCCGCTAATTGTGCAATACCTTTTTCTAAAATTGTTGATAACTTTAAAGTTATCAACAAAGAAAAATAAGTTAATTAAACTATTTAAAAAGATAAAAAAATATGATAATATAAGGGTAATAAAAATAGAAAGAGGATAGTTATGGAAAAACAAAATATTGTTCGCTCGGGGGGGGGTATTAAAAAGTAAAATAAAAGTATTGGGATTAGTAGGACTCATAATACTTTTGTTAATAAGTATAGGAATAAGTTATGCTTATTTTGATGCGGTAGATAAAGAGCAAAATAATGTTAATGTAATAGTACAAGGAAAGACAGCATGTATAGATGTAACATTAAAGGGAGAAGAAATAAATACATTAACATATAATTATCCAATTGAAGATAACTTTGCAAAAGAACATATACAACCAATAAGATTAACAATAAAGAATAATTGTAATGATAAAGAAGAAATAGATTATAGTTTAATAATAACATCATTAAAAGATAATGATAAATATATAGAAAGTAATAATATAAAGATAAAAGTAGATAAAGATAAAGAAGAATTAATAAAACCAAGTAAATTAAGTAGAGTAAAAGAATTA
>CANRLB010000138.1 GCA_947631365.1 uncultured Bacilli bacterium
ATATCGGCACTTGTTCCTTGAATTGGGGTATTTAATGCCATTCTTTCTCCCATGGTTCTTACTTGATAATTACTATCCTTAAGTTCATTTATTTTTCTAATTCGCCCAAATAAAGTTTTAACTTCTCCCTTTTCATAAGCTACTTTTACAATACTATCCATATAATTTTTAACACCAGGATAAAGTTCATAATATTTTTCTATAAATTCACTAGCTTCTTTTCTAGAAATATTTAAGTTTTCTCCAAGACCAAAACCACTTATTCCATAAACAATCCCAAAGATAACAGCTTTAGCCATACTACGCATTTGTTTAGTAACTTCACTTTCACTTATTCCATGAATATCAGCAGCAACTTTGGTATGAATATCTTGATTATTAATAAAAGCATTAATTAATTCTTCTGAATTACTAATATGAGCTAAAATTCTAAGTTCAATTTGCGAATAATCCGCACTGATAATAACATCATTTTCTGGCACAAAATCTTTTCTTATTTGTTTACCATATTCTTCTCTTGCCGGAATATTTTGTAAATTAGGTTCCATCGATGAAAGTCTACCGGTTCTTGTTAAAGTTTGATTAAATATCGTATGGATATGCCCATCTTCTTTAACAAAAGTAGGAAGTCCATCAATATATGTACTAAGAAGTTTCGTTAAATTACGATACTCTAATACTTTATTAATAATTGGATGTCTATCTTGATATTTTTGTAGTGTTTTAACATCTGTTTTATATCCTCTTGCTGTCTTTTTACTTTTACCAATAGCTAATTTTTCAAATAAAATATTCCCTAGTTGCATTGGACTACTAATATTAAAAACTTCTCCACTCATCTCATATATTTCTTTTGTGATAACATCTATTTGAGCTACTATTTCTTTTTTCATTTCTAAAAGAGGCTTAGGATCAAACTTAAAACCATAACATTCCATATCAGCTAAAACATATATTAAAGGCATTTCTATTTTATTTAATATATCTATCTGTCCATCTTCTTTTAACATTTTTTGAAATTCTTGATAGTTATTAAAAATAAATTTACTTTTTAAAGTTATAATATTTTCTTTATTTTCAAAATTCTTCTTTTTAAAATCATCATATAAAATAATATCTTCATTAAAACTTATCATTAATTTTGCAATATCTTCACTTGATTCCATATCTTCTAAGTAAGAAGCAATCATTAAATCAAAAAAACAAGATATATCTTCTTTTAATACTACTAAACTTTTCTTTAAATCATAAGTAATAACTTTTTTACCATTTAATAGTTTAATTGCATCTTTTACTAAATCTTTATCTATATAATAAGTATTATTTTGATCCGTAATACTCATTCCTAAAATATTACCATTATGATAATTTAAATTATCAACTTCTAAATAAAAGGCTACTTCATCTTCTAAATGTATTTCCTTTAAATCTTTAACAACTAGATATTTATTTTCTTCAATCTTTGGTTTATCAATAACTAAATTTTTAAGCATTGAATAAAATTCTAATTCTTCATAAATACTTTTTAATTTTAAAATATCTGGTCCTTTATATAAAAATTCTTCAAAATTAACATCTAGAGGAACTTTTTTGTAAATAGTAGCTATTTCAAAACTCATATATGCACTATCTTTACCCAGAATTAATTTTTCTTTAACTTTTCCTTTAATTTCATCAATATGATCATATATGCCATCTAAAGATTTATAATCTTGTAATAATTTTAAAGCTGTTTTTTCACCAATACCTCTAACACCTGGAATATTATCAGAAGCATCACCCATTAAAGCTTTTAGATCAATAATTCTAATTGGTTCAATCCCATAATCTTTTTTAAATGTTTCTTCATTATATCTTATAAAACCTGTTTGTTTTAATAATTTAACTTCTGTTTCAAAGCTAATTAATTGCAGTAAATCTTTATCACTTGAAACAATTAAAGAATAATACTCGGGATTTTCTTCAGCAAATGATGCAACTGTTCCAATAATATCATCTGCTTCATAAGGAGCAAGTTCTAAATATTTAATCCCCATTGCATCAAGTATTTTTCTTGCTATTGGCATTTGCACTTTTAAATCATCTGGAGTTTCACTTCTTCCCTCTTTATAAAAATCATATTTTTCTTTCCGAAAATTTTTACCAATATCAAACGCTACCATCATATAAGTTGGCTCTTCTTCCATAATTATTTTATTAATCATTCCCACAAAACCATATAAAGCATTGGTAGCCATTCCCTTACTATTACGCATTAAAGCCCCAGAATAAGCAGTTGCATAATAAGAACGAAATAATAAATTATTGCCATCAACAAGTACTACTTTTTTCATATTTCCACCTAAATATATTATACAAAAAATTATAAACATTTTAAATAATATTTATGTATAAATTAATTATAATTGTTTATAATACTAATGTAATATCAATGATTATGATATTACGGATAATTAAAAGAACTTATGCGCTTATTTATTTTGAGCCCCTTTGTAGGACTCGACCTAGCATAAGTTCTTTTTTTATTTTAAATTTTTATTTCTATTTCTAATAAACAT
>CANRLB010000139.1 GCA_947631365.1 uncultured Bacilli bacterium
TCTGCACTAGATTTTATGCTATCATTATTTTCTTCTTTGATACTATTCATAGTTTCTTTATTAATATCGCTTGAAGTATTATTATCCTTATTATTATCACTAACATAATTATGTTCATTATTATTAGTAATAACATTATTTGTATTTTCATCATTATTTGTATTTTTGCCTTTTATAATTATATCTTGTTCTTTTAGATAATCTTCTTCTATTAAATTAGCATATTCTGAATTTGTTTTATAAAAACTACTATTATCTAACTTGACATTACCATTTACTAATACTTTAGTTTCTGCTTCTTTTCCCGTACTTATTATTAAAACTATAATACCAAGTAATAATACTAATATTGTTCCTATCTTTTTCATAATTTCCCCCTTAAAAACAGCATAATTATATCATTTTTGTAAACATTTGTCAACAGTGCGCCGTTTTAACATCTATTATTTGACATTTAGCAAAAATTACCTCTAAATATCAACTATTACCAAGTATAAGATTTAAAAATATTTTCACACTAATAACAAGAAAGGAGGATACTAAATGACTAAAAATTTAAAGAAAATATTTTTATTGTTTTTATTAATGTTTATACCTACTATGTTAGTCCATGCTGAATCTAGTACAATAGTTAATAATGAAGAAGAATTATTAGAGGCTTTACAAAATACCGATATTAAAACAATCGTTTTAAATAAAGATATTAATACTACGCAAAAAATTAATATAACTAGACCTATTTATTTAGATGGTAATGGTCATACAATGAAATATGTAGGTACTTTTGGTAAAGATAATAGTAAAGATAATAAAGTTTGGGGTGGTATTTATGTACTTCAAGTATATAAAACCAATGCCACAATTAAAGATATTAAATTAACCGGAGCTAATGCTGGCTTACTTATAAATGGTAGTGAAATTACCTTTGAAGGTACAATTGATGTATCAGGTAATGGCTTTGGTGGTATTGAACTTTCGCAAGGAAAAAATGTAGAAGAAACATCTAAACTATCAGTAAAAGATGGTGGAAATATTGTTAATAAAGATGAAACTAAAGAAACACCAACTTTATGGGTACCAGAAGATTCTAAAGATGCTGTAGTTGTTATGAATGGTATTAAGCAAATAATTGATTCTGGAAAAGAAGTTAGTCTTTCAGAAATTAGTGAATTATTCGATTTAGCTAAAAGTCCACAAACTGGTGATAATGTAACTTTATATTATGGTTTATCTCTTATAAGCATAATAAGTTTAGCTATAGTATCTCTTAAAATGTACAAAAAGGAATTCTAAAAAAGAGTTTCTTTTTTTTATAGTTTATGTTAAGATATACTTACAAAACGGAGGGTTTATGAAATATTTAGATGAAATAAATGAATTAGAGAAAAAATTAGAAGAAAACAAGAAAAATTTAGATGAAATACAAAGTAAAAAGGATCAAACTATTAAAACAGCCATGGAAAAATTGAATCTTAACTATACCGATAAAATTAATCAAAATTTTTTAGAAAAAAATAAAATTATAGAAAGGGCTATTTCAATCAAAAAATTGATTGAACAATATTCTACTTTTAATAGATATACTCTTGGTCAAGTTCTTGCTGAAATGACAAGTATTTATAAACAAGAAGAATATGTAAGTTACTTAGCCACTATTGAATATTATATCTGTTATGATAATCATTTACCTATAGAAGGTCTAATGATTACGCCAACATATGATAAGAAAGAAGAATTTTCTGATATGTATATTGATGATCATAATGATCAATTAATAGCGTTAGTTGATTATTATAAAGTTGCTAGACCAGTTGAAAAATTTGCTATAAGTCTTTATAACACTATTACAATATATGAATATGATATCATTATTCAATCATTACATACAAATATAGTATATAATAATGATATAAATAATCCTAAAAACGTAATATTTATTAAAGAATTTATTGATTATGTAATAAACTATCGGATTGAAAATAAGATAGATGATATTTCTTTAGAAGAATTAGAAAAATTAAAAGATGAATTTATAAATAATCATCAAGTAGAAATAGAAGAATATCATAAGAATAACAATTTAACTTTAAAAAGAGAAAAATAATCTGGTTCTTCCGAAAGTTTCCGGAAGAACCAAATTAAATTTCTCTTTTTTGTTGTTTAATTAATTTAGCATGAGCTACTACTCTTTCATCATCACCATAACAACTTGATAAAGTTAAAATTTTATCTTTAACATTAACATAAGTATTAAAATTAAAGATACTTCTTTTAGTTATAGTATTAATAAATTCATTATAATCATCTCTTGTTTTAAAATAAGTTTTAATATAATAATTTTCCTCAGGTATATTATAAACACTAAATATTAAAAAGATATAATTATATTTAGGCGTAGATATTTTTATTAAATGATTATTTATATCACTAAACCAATTTTCATCTAAAATATTTTTAAGAGAGCCAAATATAGAATTATCTTTTCTTCGATGACCATAAATAATTGTATTATAATTTAAAGCATCTAAATTATTACGATAATCTAAAAAGACCCA
>CANRLB010000140.1 GCA_947631365.1 uncultured Bacilli bacterium
TAATCAAACATTGGAATACTTTGACCACCATGTTGATCATTTTGATTAGCTTGAATACATATAGCAGCTAAAGCAGTATAACTCATAATATCATTAGGGCATCTTAAATGGCCATGTCCAGTTGAAAAACCATTTTTAAATAATTTATCTAAGTCAATTTGATTACATGTTGTAGTTCCCATAGCTAGGAAATCTAAGTCATGAATATGTATTGCTCCTTCATCATGGGCTCTTGCATATTTAGCATCCATTAAATAAGCTTTAGCAAATTCTTTTGATACCGTTGAGCCAAAGTGAAGCATTGTTCCCATGGGGCCATCGCCATCAACATTGGCATTTTCACGTTTTAAATTTTCTTCTTTAGCACTTTTAAGTCCTAGAGATTCAATTGCTTTAACAAATTTATGTTGTTGTTTTACAACGAATGCATCACGAGATGCCGCTCTTCTTTCACGATATTGCGAAAAAGACTCATAAACAGTTTCATCGTCTTTCTTTAATATTTTTTCAATAATATCTTGGATTTCTTCAATTCCAATTGTTTTTCGATCTTTGTAATCTTTAGCAATTTCTTTTAGAACTTTTTCATATATTTTGTTAACTACTTTTTCATCGTAATGTTCATAAACACTATCAAAACCTTTTTTGATAGCAATTGCTATTTTAGTGCCATTAAAAGGAACTCTTTGGCCACTTCTTTTAACAACAACAATATCTTTAAAAACATCTTCTTTCATCAATACTACTCTCCTTAAATTACAAATTCATTATATCGACAATTAAAAACATAAGCAATGTTTTTTTTAAAAAAAATTTACAATTTGTCAATCGAACAAACTTAAAAAAATAATTTTTTGTTCAAAAAAAAACATTACTTATTAGATTTTATGCGGGTTTTATTTTTTTATTATTTTTTTAAATTTTTTTGTTCGTTTTACAATGCAGCTTTTGTTAAAATTTGTCAAACCAAAATTTCAATTTCGGTTGTCATTAATTTTAAAGAATATTATAATATAGATAAGGAGATAAAATTATGGATAAAAATCAAAAAATTCACTTTATTGGAATTGGAGGAATATCCATGAGTGGTATTGCTTTAATACTTAAGGATTTAGGTTTTAAAATTACCGGAAGCGATAATAATTCATCAGCTAATACAGAAATGTTAAAAAATGCCGGAATTCCCGTATTTATTGGGGAAAATAAGGAGTTAGTTAAAGATGCTGATTTAGTTGTTTTTACCCAAGCTATTAGCGAAGAGCACGAAGAATTAAAAGAAGCCAAGAAGCTGGGTAAAAAAATAATGGAAAGAGCTAAATTTTTGGGAGAATTAACAAAAGAATATAAGCATGTTTTATGTGTATCAGGTACTCATGGAAAAAGCACTACAACTGGAATGGTTACTTCTTGCTTTATGTTAGATAAGAAAAATCCCACCGTTCAAATCGGAGCTATTCATCCTATTTTAAATAGCAATTATCAAGTCGGGGGAAAAGAATATTTTATTATGGAATCTTGCGAATATAAAAATAGTTTTTTAAACTTTTTTCCAACAAGTGAAGTTATTTTAAACATTGATGATGACCACTTAGACTACTTTAAAAACATTGATAATATTAAAGCTTCTTTTCAAGAGTTTGCTCATCTTTTACCAGTTGATGGTAATCTTATTTTAAATAGTGATGATGAAAATACTATGAGTATAAAGCCTAAAAAAAATACAAATATTTATACTTTTGGAATTAAAAAAGAAGCTAATTTAATGGCAAAAAATATTACTTATGATGATTTAGGACATCCAATATTTGATATTTATTATAATAAAGAATTTTATTTAAACATTCATTTAAACATTTTGGGGAGTCATAATATTTATAATGCCTTAGCTACTACTCTTTTATGTCTTATTCATGATGTAAGCAAAGAAGCTATTAAAAAGGGATTAGAAGGTTATAGTGGTGTTAAAAGAAGATTTGAACTTTTAGGTAAATATCAAGATAATATATTAGTATATGATGATTATGCCCACCACCCTACAGAAATAAAAGCAACTTATAATGCTGTTAAAAATATTAAGTGTCATCAAAATTATGCTATTTTTCAGTCACATACTTATTCTAGAACTAAAGAACATTTAGAAGAATTTGCAGAAGTTTTAAAACAATTTGATAATATCATTATTGCCCCTATATATCCTGCTAGAGAAATTAATATCTATAATGTTAAAGAAAGTGATTTAGTAGAATTAATTAAAAAAGATAATCCTAATGTTTGGTATATTGATTCTTTTGATAAAATAGTAGATTTCTTAAAAGAGAAAGTTACCGATAATGATCTAGTTATTACAATCGGCGCTGGGCCAGTTAATGAAGTTGGCATAAAATTGCTTAAAAAATAAAAGACTTAAGAAAAGCCTTTTATTTTTTTACAGTATTATTTTGTTCTTTATAATATTCATTAATAATCATACTTTTAACATATTCTCTATCTTGATATATGCCAAAATCTTTTTTATTTT
>CANRLB010000141.1 GCA_947631365.1 uncultured Bacilli bacterium
AATTATTATTTAATATTGAAAAAAATGAATATAATTACTATATTCATAGTGTTAAAGATACAGAAGAAAGCTATGATTCACTAGATAAACAAATCGAAAATAAAGATAGTGAAGAAGAAAATCAAGAACCAGAATATACTTTTCCTAAAAAAGAAGATGGTACTTTAGAAGATTATGAAGGAAAATTTATTGAGCCAGAAATTAAAAATGATGGTTTTACGGAATTTGATCCTAATGGTAGTGAAAGTGCTTTAAAAGAGAAAATAGAAGAGTCAGTTGATGAATTTTTACCACAAGAAGAAGTAGTAACACCAGAAGTAGAAGAAGATGTTAATAAAAAGTTAGAAGATGTAAAAGAGTTATTAGAAAAACAAAAAGAAGCTAAATTAGAAGAAATTTTTAATAAATTACAAGGCGTTTGGTATAATGAAAAAAATAATGCAATGCTAACTTTTAGCTTAAATGAAGGCAAAAAGCATTTTGCTTCCGGTTGGTTTGCATCAGAAGGATATGCATCAGGTAATATGGAAAATATTAAATTAGAAGATGATACATATTCGTTTTATGTTGATGATAAGTATCTTAAAGAAAAAGTTGATTTTGATGTTAATATAACTGATATAGATAATAAAACAATAAAATTAGGAGATATAAAATATATTTTTATTCATAAAGATTATAATAAAGGCAGTGAAATAATAGGCAAAAAATATTTTGGATATTAATTTACAAAAAATTATATATTAAAAATAAAAAGTGTCACTGATTAGGTAACATAAATTTTCATTAACGCTACACCTAAAAGTTAGCGCTTTTTTTCTTGATTATCGGGTGAGGTAATATAATTATTTTATAATATATAATTGTGACACATGCATAAATACGATATGTATGGTATAATATAAAAAGATAATAGAGAAGGTTATTATAGATGAGAAAAGTAAATAATAAATATATATTTATTTTGGGTTTAATACTTGGCTTAGTAATATCTGTAACTACTGTGTATGCTGTTGATGCATATATCGAAAGTAGTAAAGTAACATATAATAATCATAATAAAAGTAATGTAGAAGAAGCAATAGATGAATTATATGAGAAAAGTGGAATACATAAAGAAAAATGGGTAGATCCAATACTTAATGGAGCAGATCCCGTATTTGATAAAGAAGGAAAATTAATACCAGTTGAAATAAAACCAAATGGAGATGTATATTATGCAAATCTAAATAGTGAATGGTATAACTATAAAGAGAAAAGGTGGGCCAATGCCGTAATACTAATAGATAATCCAAGTAATATAAATTATGGGGTAGGAGATAAGATAGAAGAAGATGATATCGAAAGCTATTTTGTGTGGATTCCAAGATATAAATATAAAGTTTGGAATACAGGTATTTATCAAGATATAATTGAATTTAAACAATTACAAAACAGCAAAGAAAAAGCAGATACTTCTTTGTATAATATTATTAGTAATGCAAGAATAATAGATATAGTATTTGGAGATACAGCACATGTAAAAGTAGAAGGCGATACAAAACAAGGATCAGGAATAAGTGGTGGAGATACTAATGTTGAAATAGGAAATTATTTAATACATCCAGCCTTTAAATTGGGAAGTCAGGATTTAAAAGGTTTTTGGATGGGCAAATTTGAAACAGGATATAAAGATGCAACAACTAAAGATGAGGGAGCAGTGGATGCTGAGGATAGTAGTGAAGTAGTAATAAAACCAAATGTGTACTCATGGAGATACAATTCAGTAAAAAATATGTTTATGACGGCATATAATTACGAAAGAAAATTAGAATCACATATGTTAAAGAATACGGAATGGGGAGCAGTTGCATATCTTTCACACTCAATATATGGAATTGGTACAGAAGTTAAAATTAACAATTCTAGTAATTATATTACAGGATCTGTAATTGCTTTGAATCTTGATATAGATACACCCGGTAATGCTGATGAGTCAAAGACTCAGTCATATAATAGTGACTCTGGTTATTTTGCAAGTACGACTGGAAACATAACCGGAGTATATGATATGAGTGGTGGTAGTAGTGAAGTTGTAGCTGCATGCTTAGAAATAAATCCAAGTGAAGATTCTACAATAGAGCAATTGAAAAAATATATGGAATCTGGCTATATTGATAAATATAATGTTAATAGTTCAATGACAACTTTTAATTATCGAATACTCGGTGATGCAACAGGAGAAATGGGACCTTTTTATAAATATTATACAGCATATAATGAAAGTCAACGGAGTGGATGGTATTCAGATTTTTCTTACTTTGCTACTTCAACACTTCCGTGGTTTCATCGAGGTGGACTTCCTCATCAAGGAACTTTAGCAGGGCAATTTTATTTTGGAGCAAAAAATAGTAATGCTGGCAATTATAATGGGTTTCGTGTATCTCTTGCAATTCAATAATTGTTACAATTCACAGTCAAAAAATAAATAACGTAAAATAGACTAAGCAAAAACTTAGTTTATTTTCATTTCATCT